>CAZKUZ010000027.1:0-4236 GCA_964556045.1 uncultured Thermodesulfobacteriota bacterium
TCTTCTTTGACGGGTATAAACCCCAAGCCAAGGGATTTCGTGATGGAGTCGACACCCATTCCACAATCCGCCTTCCCCCTGAGGATCTCCATGGCCACGGCCAGATGGGTATCCACTTCGTGATGGTACCCCCGGATCTCCTCCGGTGAAATCCCACGGCGCTTCAGCTCATAGTCGAGAAGCAGCCGGGTCCCGGACCCCTTCTGCCGGTTGACGAAACGGACCTTTGGATCGGAAAGATCCTCAATCCCCTCGATCTTCAAGGGATTCCCTCTCTTTACCATCAGTCCCTGCTTCCTGGTAAAAAGATGGAAAACCAAAACCTCTTTATCCTTCAGAAATTTAGGGAGGTAGGGAAGATTGTAGTCTCCCGTTTCCTGGTCGAAGAGGTGAATTCCCGCCACATGCGCCAGCCCCTGTTCCAGGGCGATCAGCCCCCCGGTGCTTCCCACGTTGGCCAGGGAAACCACCATGTGATAAGGGGCGTCCTGGAGCATGTGACTAAGGATTTCCCATGCGAAGTCGTTACTTCCCATGACCACCAGGATATGAGCAGGAACCGCCACGTTGCCCTTGAGGTTTCCCTTCGCGCGCTCCAGGATCCATTGATCCATCAGGGCCCGAGGAAAGATCCACTTGCCGCCGATTCGGGTCGCAGGGATCTCGCCCAGCTTGGCAAGCTGGTAGATGCGCTTCTCGTTCAGGCCGAGATAGCTCGCGACCTCTTTCGTGTTCATAATCTCTTGGCTCATTTCCGTATCCTCCTACCACAAAAAACAAAGGTGGTCAAGAAAAATTATTACAAATTATCCTAAATTATTACTTAGTGACCATAATTGTGTCTAATAAAGAACACATTCAAAAGGACTTGTTTCGTGTCATCAACATCTCAGAACCCCGGCGAGTTCCCTCATCATGCCGCAAATTGACACTTTCGGCTCCCCTGTGTTAGCATGTTTCGGTTTGAAAAAACCCGAACTTCAAGAGGCCAAAAGACCGTTCCAATGAAAATCGCCCTCGTTATCGACCGTTTTCTTCCCGCCAAAGGAGGCGGGGAACGCTACGTTCAAATCCTCGCCCAACGACTTGCCGAGCGAGGACACGCTGTCACGATCCTGGCCCGGCGATTTCCGGACAACACCCCCCCGAAGGGGATCCGCTACCACCGGGTCGGCGTGCCCGGCTGGCCCGGATTCCTCAAGGTCCTGAGGTTTGCCCGCCAGTGCCGGGAAGAGATAACAGAGGGCGACTTCGATATCGTCCACGACGTGGGACACACGATCGGCGCCGACATCTTCAATCCCCACGGGGGCGTGGAACAGGTCTGGCTGGAAAGGTACTTTGCCTCCTACAACAACGCGTGTCACAGGGGTTTCAAAAGGATTCAACGATTCTTGTCACCCAAAGAGCGCGTCACCCTATCCCTTCAAAGGCAACAATACCTTTCAGAGGAAACCCGCCGAATCCTCGCCATCTCGCCCATGATCCGAGAACATATCCGCGCACATTACCCGCAGATCCCTTCCGGAAAGATCGCCTTGATCGAGAACCCGGCGGAACTCACCCGCTTTAGTCCGAAAAACCGGAAAATGTACCGCGCCGAGGAGAGAAAACGCCTCAACCTTTCGAACGGTGAGATCGCACTCCTCTTTGTCGGAAACAACTTCCGGCTCAAAGGCCTTCACCCCCTTCTTCGGAGCTTAACCGTCCTGGGAGAAATGGCTGATAACAGTCACCCCTTCCGTCTCCTGGTTGCGGGAAACGAATCCCCCAAACGATGGAAAAGGCTCGCCGACAAATTGGGAGTAGGCAGGCGCGTCACCTTCCTCGGCCCTTCTTCGGAGATGGAAAGGCTCTATGCCGCATCGGATATCTTCGTCCTCCCAACCTTCTACGACTCCGCCGCACTCGTGGTTTTGGAGGCGTTAGCGTCAGGGCTTCCCGTTATCACATCACGCTGGAACGGAACCCACACCCTCATAGACGTTCCAGCCGCGGGTATGGTATTAGAAGACAATGACAACCCGGAAGAGATCGCGAAAGCCATTTACCGCTTCTTCCCGGAGGAGATCCGGGAGGAGGCCCTCCAACAATCCCCGCGACTGGTCGCCTCTGTCGGTCTTGACAACCACATCGACCGGATTCTCCAACTATACGACGAGGTAATCAAAGAAAAGGCCCATGGATAAACTTCTTCCGCCCGTTTCCGTCTATATCCTGACCTTCAACAACGAACGCACCTTAAAGGCCTGCCTGGAGAGCGTGGTCTACCACGCCGACGAAGTGGTGGTATTGGATTCCGGAAGCACCGATCGCTCGATCGAGATCTGCAAGTCCTATCCCGTCAAGCTCTACCATCAAGACTGGGCGGGATTCCGGCGGCAGTACCAGAAGGCCGCGGATCTTACGAAAAACCTCTGGATCATGTTCGTGGACGCGGACGAGGTGGTTCCCGAACCGGTCTGGGACGAAATCCTCCATACGTTGACAAACAACGGGGAAACCTACAACGGGTATGTGGTCCCCCGACGCAACTTCTTCATGGGGCGTTGGATTAAGCATGGGGCATGGGCCTCCGACAGGGAAATCCGCCTGTACCGTAGGGACAGGGGACGATGGGAAGGGGATCTTCACGCGAAGGTCAAGGTAGACGGCCCCGTGGGAAAGTTGAAACATCCCTACCTTCACTTTCCCTATCGAAACATCTCGGAACAGATTCAGACCATCAATGGTTATGCCGAAACGGCGGCGAGAGACATGTTCGAACAGGGCCGGAGGGTGGGTCCCGTCCACATCTTCTTCCGCTCTATACTTCGATTCCTCAAGGAGTATTGCCTGAAAAGGGGATTTCTCGACGGGTTTCCCGGACTCTACATCGCGGCGGCCAGTGCCTTCTATGTTCTGACAAAGTATGCTAAACTTTGGGAACTCTACAAGGTTCCACAAGACGAGGAGGAACGTGACAAACCCCTTTGAAAACGCCAATGTCCTGATCACGGGCGGCTTGGGATTTATCGGGAGCAACCTGGCCATCCGCCTGGTTGGTCTGGGTGCCAACGTGACCCTCGTCGACAACATGCTCCCCCGGCAGGGGGGAAACCTCTTCAATATCGAGCCCGTCAAGGACCAGGTTCATATCAACTTCAGCGATATCCGAAACGAACTCTCCATGAACCACCTTGTCCAGGGGAAGGACTACATCTTTCATCTGGCGGGACAGGTCAACCACGTGGACAGCATGCGCAACCCCATCCAGGATCTCGATATCAACTGCAAGGGAACCCTCGTGCTGTTGGAGGCCTGCCATCACAACAATCCCGACACCCGAATCATCTTCGCGGGAACCCGGGGGGAATACGGGAAGAGCGTTCATCTCCCCGTGGACGAGGAACATCCCACCAACCCCGTCGGCATCTACGCCATCACCAATCTTACGGCGGAGAAGATGGTCCTGGTCTACCACAACGTGAAGGGGCTCCAAGGCGTCTGTCTTCGGATCACCAACACGTTCGGACCGCGCCACCAAATGATGCACGATGAGTACGGGGTCCTGAACTGGTTCATCCGAAAGGCCATGGATGACGAAACCATTCCCGTCTTCGGAGACGGGAGTATCCTGAGAGATTTCCTCTACGTGGACGACCTGGTCGACGCCCTCCTCCAAACCGCCACGACACCCCGGGCCTTCGGGGATGTCTACAACGTGGGAACCGGCCGGGGAATCTCCTTCCTCGACCTGGCGGAGACGATCGTGGCCGTAACCGGCAAGGGAAGCGTTGCCCACGTGCCGTTCACCCGGGAACGCAAGGAAGTAGAGCCGGGCGATTACGTGGCGGACATCACGAAGATCCGAAAAACCATCGGTTGGACCCCGAAAATCCCCCTCGAAGAGGGGATACGCAAGACCGTCGAATTCTACAATAATCACAGAGAGCACTATTGGAACCCATAAAGATCTTTGATCTGACACGGCAGGCAGAGACCCTGAAGGATGAGATAGACCAGGCCCTCTGGTCGATTCTCGAGACCGGACAGTTTATTCTCGGTCCCCACTTGGAAGCCTTTGAGACGGCCTTCTCCGACTATCTGGGATGCCGGCACGCCATCGGCGTTAGCTCGGGAACGGGGGCCCTCAGCCTCGCCTACCATGCCATCGGATTGACGCGGAGCAAGGATATCCTCACGGCCCCGGTCACCTACGTGGCTACGGCCATGGCCGTTGCGATCCACGGGGGG
>CAZKUZ010000028.1:0-8498 GCA_964556045.1 uncultured Thermodesulfobacteriota bacterium
CGTCGGTCGATCCGTCGCTGCTGAAGGAGGATCCGGAGAGGATCCTTTACGAGGAGGTCGGAAAGATCCGGGACCGTTTCATCGCCTTGATGGAGGCGAAGGACTACCACGCGGCGTTGCAACTCATCGCGACCCTCAAGCCGGTGGTGGACCGCTTCTTCGACGAGGTCCTGGTGATGGATCCCGACGAGGCCCTCCGGCGGAACCGGCTCACTCTCTTGGGCGGGATCCAGTCCCTCTTCTCGCGCTTCGCCGATTTCTCGAAGGTTTCCGCCTCCCTTTAGGCACCCCCTTTAATCAGAAGTAGATGACGAAGGGATAGTCGCTGTCCAGCCCTTCGGGGAGTTTTCCCTTCACCTCGCGGATCTTGGCGTGGGCGGCGGCGAGCCGGGCGATGGGCAGCCGGTTGACGGAGCAGCTCACGTAGGTCAGCCCGATGTTGTGGCAGAACTCGATGGAGGCGGGATGGCCCCCGTGCTCCCCGCAGATGCCGATGGTCAGGTCGGGCTTGGTCCTCCGTCCCCATTCGATGGTAATCATCATGAGCCTTCCGACGCCCTTCTGGTCCAGCACCTCGAAGGGGTTGTCCTGGAGGATCTTCCGCTCGTTGTAGAGGGGAAGGAACTTGTTCTCCGCGTCTTCCCTGGAGAAGGAGAAGGTGGCCTGCGTGAGGTCGTTGGTTCCGAAGGAGAAGAAGTCGGCCACCTCGGCCAGTCGGCCGGCGCGCATGCAGGCCCGCACCACCTCGATCATGGTCCCGAAATGGAGGGGCACCGTGATGCCGAACCGTTCCTCCACCTCCGCGTGGATCTCCTTGACCATCCGGTGGACCCACTTGAGCTCCTGGGCCGTGCAGACCTGGGGCACCATGATCTCCGGGCGCACGTCCCGGCCCTCTTTCAGGAGTTCCGCGGCGGCCTCCAGGAGGGCCCTGATCTGCATCTCGTAGATCTCCGGGTAGGTGATGCCGAGCCGGATGCCCCGATGTCCCAGCATGGGGTTGACCTCCGCGAGGGCCCGGACCTTTTTCAGGAGCTCCTCCTTTTTCTGGAGGAAGGCTTCGTCTTCCCTCCGCTTCTTGATTTCTTCCAACTCTTTCAGAACCCTCTCGATGGGAGGGAGATAGTCGTGAAGGGAAGGATCGAGCATCCGGATGATCCCGGGAAGCTCCTCCAGCCCGCGCAGGGTGCTGGCGAAGTTTTTCAGGTTTTCCACCTCCAGGATGAGGGATTCGGGGTCCGGGAGGAATTCGTGCAGGGGCGGGTCGAGCAGCCGCACCGTGACCGGTTTTCCCTCCATGGTCTCGAGGATTTCCTTGAAGTCGTTCCGTTGGAAGGGAAGAAGCTTTGCGATGGCCTCCCGGCGTTTTTCCTCCGTCTCGGCCAGGATCATCTCCTGGACGATGGACAGCCGGTCCGGGGCGTTGAACATCCGCTCAGTCCGGCAGAGGCCGATTCCCTCCGCGCCTAATTCGAGGGCCTTTTTGGCCGCCTCGGGGGTGTCCGCGTTGGCGCGGACCCCCAGGGTCCGGATCTCGTCCGCCCATTTCAGGAGCGTGTCCAGGTCTTCGTCCATCCGGGGTTCGATGGTGGGAACCCGCCCGGGATAGACCTCGCCGGTGGAACCGTCGATGGTGATCCAGTCCCCTTCACGGAATACCCGGGAACCGATCGTGACCTCCTGGGCATCGGGATTGATCTTCAAGGCCTCGCATCCCACGACACAGGGCTTCCCCATCCCGCGGGCCACCACCGCCGCGTGGGAGGTCTTGCCGCCCCGAAGGGTCAGGACGCCTTCCGAGACGAAGAACCCGTGGATGTCCTCCGGCTTGGTTTCCTCCCGGACGAGGATGAGGGGATCGCTCGCGGTCTTCTTGAACTCTTCCGCCCGGTCGGGGTCGAGGACGATCTTTCCGCTTGCCGCCCCGGGGGAGGCGGGAATGCCGGCGGCGAGGGGAGCGGGTTTCTCTTTCGGGTCGATGCGGGGATGCATCAACTGGGTCAAATGGTCCGGAGAGACCCGCAGGAGGGCCTCCTTGCGGGTGAGGAGCCCCTCTTTCTCCATGTCCACGGAGGTCTTGACGGTGGCCCTGGCGTTGAGCTTGCCGTTCCGGGTCTGGAGGATGTAGAGCTTTCCCCGTTCAATGGTGAACTCGAAGTCCTGGACCTCCTTGTAGTGCCTTTCCAGAGTCTGGCGGACCTCCTGAAGCTCCTCGTAGACCTGGGGCATTTCCCGGGCCAGCTCGGAGATGGGCTTGGGGGTCCGGATGCCGGCCACCACGTCTTCCCCCTGGGCGTTGACGAGGTATTCCCCGAAAAGGCGGTTTTCCCCCGTGGCGGGGTCCCGCGTGAAGGCCACGCCGGTGGCGGAGGTGTCGCCGAGGTTCCCGAAGACCATGGTCACGATGTTGACCGCCGTGCCGTTGGCCATCTCCGGCGTGATGTTGAATTGCTTCCGGTAGTCGACGGCCCGTTTCCCCATCCACGAGTCGAAGACGGCGGAGATGGCGAGGAACAACTGGCCCCACGGGTCTTCGTCGAAAGGCCGTCCGGTATGGGTCTCGATAGTCCGGATCATTCGTTCGCATAGGGTCTGGAGCGCGGGAACCGCCAGTTCCACGTCCTGGGTGACCCCCGCTTCCTGTTTCGCCTCTTCCAGGAGGCGGTCCAGGGTTTCTCCTGGAACATTGAGGGCCACCTTGCCGAAGAGCTGGAGGAATCTTCGGTAGGCGTCCCAGGCGAAACGCTCGTCGTCGGTGGCCTTGATGAGACCGTCGATGGTTTGACGAGTCAGACCCAGGTTGAGAATCGTGTCCATCATTCCGGGCATAGAGACGGCCGCCCCGGAGCGCACCGAAACGAGCAGGGGATTTTCCGGGTCTCCGAACTTTTTCCCCGTGGTTTGTTCGAGGGATTTCATGGCCTTTGTCACCTGCTCTTTGACGGGCTCCGAGAGTTTTCTCCCGTCCTTGTAGTATTGACGACAGGCCTCCGTCGTGATGACGAACCCCGGGGGTACCGGAAGTCCGATCCTGGTCATCTCGCACAATCCGGCACCCTTCCCTCCGAAGAGATAGCGGTTCGTGCCGTCCCCTTCCTCGAATTTATAAACATATTTCTGAGTTCCCATGGGAACACCTCCTTTAAGGCGCTTTAAACATAGAGTTGACCAAAAAACCGTTTTAAGGTATATTAGAGCATGTTCGATTTGTATTATTATATCACGTCATTTGTTACGATTCAAAATAGGGTGATAGGAAATTTTTAGGTAGGTTTCAAGGGGGAGATTGACTAAAAGGAGGGAGTTTATGTCTTCGAAGTGGATCTTATGGTTCGATGAAATCGGGTTGAGTGACTTGCCCCGGGTAGGAGGGAAGAACGCCTCCCTCGGGGAAATGTATAGGGAGCTGTCTTCGAAGGGGGTCAGCATCCCTTATGGTTTTGCCATCACGGTGGATGCGTATCACTATCTGCTGGATCATTCCGGGATGCGGGAGAAGGTCGAGGCTCTGCTCCACGACCTCGATGTGGACAACATGGGCGCGTTGCAGTTGACGGGAAGCCGTATCCGCCAGATCATCCGGAATATCGAGATTCCCGAGGATCTCAAAAAGGAGATCGTGGCGGCCTATCGGAAGCTGTGCGAGCGTTACGGAGAGGATACCGACGTGGCCGTCCGTTCCAGCGCGACGGCGGAAGACCTTCCGGACGCCAGCTTTGCCGGGCAGCAGGACACCTATCTGAATATCCGGGGGGAAATCGCCCTGTTGGAAGCCTGCAAGAAGTGTTTTGCCTCCCTTTTTACGAATCGGGCTATTACCTATCGGGAACATAAGAACTTCAATCACTTCGACGTGGGCCTTTCCATTGCCATCCAAAAGATGGTGCGGTCCGACCTGGCCTGTTCCGGTGTCATGTTCACCTTGGATACGGAATCGGGATTCCGGGACGTGGTCTTCATCACCGGCTCCTACGGCCTGGGTGAGAACATCGTCCAGGGGATCGTGAACCCGGACGAGTTCTATGTCTTCAAGCCGACCCTTGCCAAGGGGTACAGGTCGATCATCCAGAAATACCTGGGCCGGAAAGAGTTCAAGATGATCTATTCCTCCGAGGGGGAAGCGAAGACGAAGGATGTTCCCGTCCCCCAGAAGGAGCGGGATTCCTATATTCTCGAAGACGATGAGATCCTCCAGTTGGCCAAGTGGGCCGTCATTATCGAAGATCACTACACGAAGCTCCACGGCCGGGACTGCCCCATGGATATCGAGTGGGCAAAAGACGGAATTACAGGAGATCTTTTTATCGTCCAGGCGCGACCGGAGACGGTAAAGTCCCGGGGGAACGCCCTCGTCCTGGAAAGCTATGAGCTCAAAGAGCGGGGCAAGCTTCTCCTCGTCGGGAAGAGCGTGGGGGAGAAGATCGGTGTGGGCAAGGTCAACATCATCCAGGACGTAAAGGATATCGGAAAGTTCAACGAGGGGGAGGTCTTGGTGACGGAGATGACGGACCCGGACTGGGAACCCATCATGAAAAAGGCGGCGGCCATCATCACCAGCCGTGGCGGGCGGACCTGCCACGCGGCCATCATCAGCCGGGAGCTGGGGGTTCCCTGCGTCGTGGGGACGGGCAACGCCTGCGAGGTCTTGCGAGACTATGACTACGTAACCGTTTCCTGCGCGGAGGGAGAGACGGGATACGTCTACGAAGGGCTTCTCGACTACGAGATCAACCGGGTGAACCTGGAGAACCTGGAGCGTCCGAAGACCCAGATCATGATGAACGTGGGCAACCCGGACAACGCCTTTGCCCTTTCCTTCATCCCCAACGACGGGGTCGGCCTGGCGCGGGAGGAGTTCATCATCAGCAATTACATCCAGATCCATCCCCTGGCCCTCGCGCGGTTCGATACCCTGGAGGATGAAGAGGTCATCCAGAAGATCAAGGAGATCACGCGGGCGTATACCGACAAAAAGCAGTTTTTTATCGATAAGCTGGCCCGCGGTATCGCCAAGATCGCCGCGGCCTTCTATCCCAAGGATGTGATCGTTCGGCTCAGCGATTTCAAGACGAACGAATACGCCAACCTGATCGGCGGGAAATATTTCGAGCCGGAAGAGCACAACCCCATGCTGGGATTCCGGGGGGCCTCCCGGTACTACGATCCCAACTACAAGGACGCCTTCGCCTTGGAGTGCGCCGCGATTCTCAAGGCGAGGGACGATATGGGCCTCACGAACGTCAAGGTCATGGTTCCCTTTTGCCGAACCGTGGAGGAAGGAAAGAAGGTCCTGCAGGTGATGGAGGAGTTCGGCCTGAAGCAGGGAGAGAACGGCCTCGAAGTCTATGTCATGTGCGAGGTTCCCAGTAACGTCATCATGGCCGAAGAATTTTGCGAGATCTTCGACGGCTTTTCCATCGGATCCAATGACCTGACGCAGTTGACCCTGGGGCTGGATCGCGACTCGGACTATATCGCCCATATCTTCGATGAGCGAAACCCGGCCGTGAAGCGGATGGTGAAACAGGTAATCGAGGTGGCCAGAAAGAACAACGTGAAGATAGGCATCTGCGGTCAGGCCCCCAGCGATTACCCCGATTTCGCGGAATTCCTGGTGGAATGCGGGATCAACAGCATCTCATTGAATCCCGATACCGTGATCAAGACCACCCAGATGATTCTGGAGGCGGAGAAGCGGTTGGCAAACGAGTAGGCGGGGTGTTTCCCCGGTGTTGGCATGAGGATTCTGCTCCATATCTGCTGCGCGAACTGCGCCGTCTATCCCTTGTCGCGGCTGCGGGAGGAAGGACACGAGGTTTACGGGTTCTTCTACAACCCGAATATCCATCCCTACCAGGAGTACGAGAGGCGCCTTGAGTCCGTGAGACGGCTGGAGGAGAGGTTTTCTCTTCCCGTCATCTACCGGGATGAATACCGGCTGGATGAGTTCCTGCGGAATACCGCCTTCCGGGAGAGCCTCCGCTGTCGATACTGTTATCATACGCGCCTGCTGGCCGCGGCGCAGGTGGCCAAGCGGGGGCGTTTTGACGCCTTCACCTCTTCCCTTCTCTATAGCAAGCAGCAACAACACAAACTGGCCGTGGAGATCGGGGAAAGCATTTCCAAGGAACGAGGGGTTCCTTTTTACTACGAAGATTTTCGGAAGGGTTGGAAAAGGGGAATTGAGTTGTCCCTGGAGGCGGGCTTTTATCGCCAGGAATACTGCGGCTGCATTTACAGTGAGCGGGATAGATTTTTAGGGAAAAACAGGATAACGAGGAGGAAATCGAAGGGGGGAGATTGATGTTACACACCCTGGGACGTTTTCTTATCCTTGTCGGCCTGGTGATTGCCCTTGTCGGTCTGCTTCTTGTTTTGTCGGAAAAGATTCCGTGGCTTGGAAGACTTCCCGGAGATATCCTGATAAAAAAGGGGAAGTGGACCTTCTACTTCCCCCTTGCGACTTCCATTTTGTTGAGTATCTTGATTACCCTGCTGATAAACCTCTTTCGCAAATAGCTCTTACGGCCTTACCTTGTCTCCCACGATGATTTCCCTGTCGTTCTGGAGGACCATGGCCGTGGCCGTGTGAGGCTGCGTGGAAAGCACGATAATGGTTCCGATCTTACGGTCCGGCGGGGTCATCAAGCGGCAGTCCCACGTGGACGGATGATAAGGATTGTGTTTTGCGGGGCAGTCCTGGTAGATGTTCAGGGTATTTCCCGGCTGGAGCCCGTCGTCGCTTCCCTTGTCGATGTAGAGGACCTTGTCCTGTGCCCCCATCATCAGACCCTCTTTCATCATGACGATGTAAGCCTGGAGAGGTTTTTTCACCGGTGTGATCACAAGCTTGGAAGGCCACCGCTCGAAACGTCCGATAGGATCCCCCTCGTCGATTTCCATGTAGTTGTGGAGGATCTTCGCGAAGCAGTAGCGTCCTTCCACGCGAAAGACCTCGATTTCTCCTCCAAGCTCCACGAGGTATCCCAGCTTCACCCATGTTTCGACGGGATGATAGACGGTTTTGACATAGGTAAACGTGGTGAATCGATCTCCCGGATAGATGGTTTCCCCCCGCTTGGCATAAAAGCAGAGGATCTTCGGCTCCGAGTTCATGGGCGTGTCGTCTTCGTTGGTAAGAACCCTGCCGACCTCTTCCAGTTTGGATTCCGCGATGAAGCCTTCCGCGTGAATATTCTCGTGGGTCAAGATGGGAGGTTTGGGTTTTGGCTGCATGGCAACCTGTTTTTTCGGGGCGGCCTGTGGGGCTTTTTGCGCCGGTATGACGGGCTGCGGCGCCTTGAGCCTTATTTTATCGCCGGGATAGATCCAGTGGGGATTCGGGATATAGGGGTTCAGGGCCCATACCTTGGGCCATAAGAAGGGATTTTGAAGAAACCTCTCGGAAATGTCCCACAGCGTATCTCCCTTGGTGACCTGATAGGCCATGAGTGGTGCCGCCACCAAGGCGCAGAGAAGTGAGGCGAATACGAGGCCAAAGATGGCTCTTTTCTTCCATAGGGAAGATGCCCTTTTTCCCATTTCCGTCTTCATCGTTCAAGACCCCCTTATTTTGACGTGACGGTTATCTTATTTTCTCCTGTATTATATTGGCATATAAACGAAATTTATGGGGTTGTCAAGTCAATGTTGCGTGTTGTGCAGGAAACGGAACCGTTTCAACAGGAAGGATCCAAAAATCCTCACATCGAGGTTGAAGGCCGTTTTATCCCGTGGAGGACCTAAGAAGATAGGGTGATCCCGTTGAAACCGGCGAGGGGACAATCGAAGCAGCGTGGTTTCCTCTTGCAGTAGGTCTTCCCGGTTTCAACGATGAGGGCGTGGTATTCGTTGTAGAGGTGTGTGTCCGGGGGGAGATTGTCCGTAAAGACACGCTGGATTTCCTCATAGGAGGCCCCCTCTTCAACGATACGGTGACGTGAAAAGATGCGATGGGTATAGGCGTCCACGACAAAAACGGGTTTGTTCAGGGCGTAGAGGAGGATACTGTCCGCGGTTTCGGGCCCGATTCCGTAAACCTTCAGGAGTTGTTCCCGCAGGTCTTTCGTGGGGACCTCGGCCATCTTGTCCAGGTCCCCTCCGTAGACATCCTTTACGAACCGGACGAGGGCCTTCAGGCGTTTCGTTTTGAGATTGTAATATCCGGAGGGACGGATCCATTCCGCCAGGGTTGCATCCGGTACGTCGTAAAGTTTCTCGAGGGAGAGGGCGTCGGCGGACTTGATATTCTTGATAGCCTTTTCCACATTTCCCCATGCCGTGTTCTGGGTAAGCACCGCCCCTATCATGGCCTCGAACGGGGTGTCGGCGGGCCACCAGTTTCGAGGGCCGAAGTGCCCGAGCATAAGACGGTAAGCCGTCATTAGGAGGTCTTCGAGCGGGGGGTTGGGAGACTGCTTCATCAGGTAGAAAACCCTACCCGGGTAGAAACGGTTTGTCAATCTCCTTTCGTTTTCCGGGGCTTTGTGCTATGAAAT
>CAZKUZ010000029.1:0-8408 GCA_964556045.1 uncultured Thermodesulfobacteriota bacterium
TAACGTGTATTTGTATTATTGAAATTTTATATGAAAATGTGATGTGGTTTTTTTTGAGAGCGGTGTCGTGAATAACGCATACCATGTGAGGTTGAATAGTGATGCGAAAACGATTTTCTTTTATTCCATATAGAGGGATGATCCTTTCTCCGTTTTTTGCCGTATTTTCGGCCTTTTTATTGCTCTTTTTTGTGGCGAGTCCCGTGCCAGGGAAGGTTCACGGCGTCTGCTCCAACTGCCATACCATGCACAACAGCGAGGACGGGGGGAGCGTTCATACGGGAGGGCCGATTGAGAACCTCTTGCGGACCGACTGCGTGGGCTGTCATTCCAGCACCTCGGCGGAGACCATCAAGACCATCGGTTCCGGCGGGGGGACAAGCCGTGTTCCCATCGTTTATAACACAGTAGAGCCGACTTATCCCACCACCCCCACGGCCAGCGGAAGTAATAATACCTTGGCGGGGGGAAACTTCTACTGGGTGGAACACGTGGGTGATCAGTACGGCCACAACGTCATCGGTCACGCCGACCCGGTTTTAACAGAAGCCCCGGGCCGTCAGCAGGGGTGCGCCAACAGTTGCCATTATTCCCTTTACAGCTGGACCGAGCCGGGTGGAGGAGGAGCAGGAGGCGGGTGCGTGAGTTGTCACACCCCGGCCCATCACAAGGGCGGCAGCGCCACGGTCATCGCCGACGGGGAGGATGGCTGGTATCGCTTCCTGGCCAAGAAGCACAGCAACAACAGCGACGATCACAGTATAAAGGGTCTGGAAGACGATGATTGGCAGCAGACGGTTTCCTCGACGGATCATAATGAATATTGGGACGAGTTTGATGGCAGCAGCGGCGTGTATGGTGTCAGCCGTTTCTGCGGGGCCTGCCACAGCCTGTTTCACTCCACCCTTTATGGAAACTGGAGCGAAAACGGGGGGTTCAAACCGGGACCCGGGGGGGGCTGGCACGAGGCGCCTTGGTTCCGACATCCCGCGGGGATCTATTTTCCGGACACGGGTGAGACCAGCAAATACAACACGGACGGTACGGGTCCCGACGGCGTTCCGGGTCCTTACAACCCCATCGCGCCGGTGGGACGCCAAGACATCGATTCGGTCTCCTCACCCTCCTCTACCATCGTCGTAGGGAGTTCCGGGGACATGGTGATGTGTCTTTCCTGCCACCGGGCCCACGGATCTCCCTACCCGGACATGCTTCGGTGGGATTATTTGAATACCTGTGAGGCGAAACAACCCAATGCGAATTGTGGTTGTTTCATCTGCCATACGAACAAGGATTGATTCGTCTCATGCAGATATATCGAAATAAAAGAGATTAGGAGCGGGAGGGTCGTATGAGGAAGAGAAAAATTGCGAAGGGAATCATCATCGCGATCGGGATTGCTCTCATTTTCCTTCTGGGGTTCCCCTCAAGCGCCACGGCGGGTCTTCGTGTTGTGTCTCCCCCCTCGGGGGTCTATGTGACCGTTCGGAAGCTCACCCTCGTCGGAACGGCGGGCCCGAAGACGGCCAAGGTGGAGATCGGCGGCGTCCGGGTCGAGGGGTCATCCTCCGTCCCCGTGAAAGCGGGGGGATTCTCCGCGCCCATTACCTTGAAGAGGGGCTTGAACGTCATCACCGTCCGGAGCGGCAAAACGGCCTTGAAGATCAAGCTCTTCTACCTGGAGTCGAAGAAGGACAAGAAGAAAATTCCCAAAGGGTTCAAGCCCTTTTACCTGCACAGTTACAAGAAACTCGGCGCGTGCAACTCCTGTCACCGGATCAAGAAGGGGAGCTACAAGAAGATCATCCCCACGCCGGCCAACTGCACCACGGGCAAGTGCCACGGCAACATGGGAAAGGCCAAGTATGTCCACGGCCCGGTGGGGGCGGATGTCTGTATCTGTTGTCACAACCCCCACGGTTCGTCGCGTCCGAAGGCCATCGAGCGCTCCGGCGGCGCCCTCTGCTACGCCTGTCACGAGGCGAAAAAGGCCGAGTTCGTCCAGGAGGTCATCCATCCGCCCGTGGAAGAGGGGGAATGCGCTTCCTGCCACGATCCCCATCAGTCCAACCTCAAGTATCAGCTCAGGGGGAAGAGCCTCCAGGGACTCTGTTTCCAGTGCCACGAGAAGAGCCTGGTTCAGCACAAGTTTCTCCACGGGCCCGTGGGTTCCGGTGACTGTATCGCCTGTCACAAACCCCACGCCTCCCATGACGAGAAACTTCTCATCGCCAGCCTCAAGAAGGGCGCGCTCTGCTTCGTCTGCCACAAAGAGCGTTTGGACGAGTTCAAGCGGAAGCACACCCACAAGCCGGTGGGGGAGGACTGCGGCAAGTGCCACGATCCCCACGGTTCCGACTTCAAGGCCCAGTTAATCCTGTCCCAGCCCGCCCTCTGCAAGAAATGTCACGCGAAGCTGCATCCCCAGGTTTACAAGGACATCGACACGGCCAAGGCCAAGCATCAGCCCGTCCAGAAAGGGGAGTGCACCGCGTGCCATACGCCCCATTCCTCCAACTTCAGGAAGCAGTTGAAGGCGGGTCTGGAGAATCTCTGTCTCGGGTGCCACACGGACCTGGGAGACTACATCAAGAGCTGCAAGTACATGCACGGCCCGGTGGAGGACGGGGATTGCGAGGCCTGCCACAAGCCCCACGGCTCCCTCTTTACCAAGCTGTTGAACAAGTATTTTCCGCCGGAGTTTTATACCCCTTACCAGGAAAAGAAATATGCCCTCTGCTTCGAGTGTCACAACAAGGACATCGCGCGGGATAAGCGGACGACGAGCCTGACCAACTTCCGAAACGGAAACAGCAACCTCCACTATCTCCATATCCATCGCACCAAGGGGCGGAGCTGCAAGGCCTGCCACGATCCCCACGCCAGCGTGCAGCCGAAGCACATCCGGCTCGAGGTCCCCTTCGGCGCGTGGTCCTATCCCATCAAGTTCACGATTATGAAGAACGGCGGGACCTGCGTGGTCGGGTGCCACAAGCCCAAGACCTACAACCGGGTCAAACCCGTTGTCTACAAGTAGAGGTGATCCCATGCGCTTACGCAAGAAACGCTACGGTTGGATGCTCTTTCTCCTGATTTTCGCGGCGGAGGTGGTCTCCGCCCAGGCCTTTCCCTTCCGGGCGGTCCGGAAGGGGGACCCCCTTCCTTCGGTCGCCGTGGAGGACCTGTCGGGAAAGGCGGTGGCACTGGACTCCTTCAAGAAAGGGGTCGTGGTGGTCCTCTTCTTCGGCGCGGATTCCGCCATCAAAAAGAAGCACTCCGTCAAGGCGCTGCGGGAGATCCCCCCAGCCTTGTCGGACGTGGCGGACAAGATTCAGTTCCTGGCCGTCGACGTCTTGGGGGAAGCCCCGGAGGTGGTCAAAGAGGTCGCCGGGCAAGCCGGATTCGACGGGCCCCTCTACGTGGACGCGGACAAGAAGGCTTACAAGGCCTTTGGGGTTTTCGTCATGCCTTCCGTTCTCGTCGCCAGGGACGGAAAAGTCGAGGCCGGATACGGCTATACCCATAACTTTGCTGAACTCGTCAAGGGGGAGGTGGAGGTTCTCCTGGGACTCAAGACCCGCGAGGCGGTGGAAGCCGCCTTGCACCCCAAGACCGAGGAAAAGAGCACCGGCGAGAAGGAGGCCATGCGCTACTGCAACCTCGGTGAGTCGATGCTGAAGAAGGGGATGATTCCTCAGGCGGAAGATGCCTTCAAAAAGGCGCTGGCAAGCGACGGGGCCTACGTCCCGGCCCTTCTGGGAATGGCTCGGATCGCCCTCGCGAAGGGAGATGTCACCCAGGCGGAAACCTACGTGAAGAAGGCGGAGGCGGTCTCTCCCAACGATCTGGGGACGGTCCTCGTGGGCGCCCGGGTGCTGGCCGCCCGGAAGAAGGTGGACGAGGCCATCGCGAAGGTCCTGCCTCTCGCCCTGACCCATCCCCGTTCCCGGGAGGTCAACGAAGTCTTGGGGCGGTTATACGAGCAGAAGGGGGACCTGAGCAAGGCCCTGAAATATTACAAAAAGGCCCTTGACCTCTGCCGCAAGGGGGGGTAGGGTTCCAGTGTGAAGATTCTCTGCCGCGCTCTTCTTGGCCTTCTGCTGGTTGGGGCGGCCACCCCGCTCTACGCGGGAATTTCCCTCCTTACTCCGGTTGCGGGGAAGACCACCCCGTTCAAAAAGATTCGTCTCGTCGTATCGGGACCGGCGTCGGGGGTGAAGATCCGCGCCGAGGAGGGACCCGCCCGGTATATCCTGTTGAAGAAAGTCGCCCGAAAGGGAAAGGACGGGGCCGTCTATCATTTTAAACTGACACTGAACAAGGGAAAGAACGTTTTCTTCCTCCTGCCCGGCGAGGTTCGCTTCGCCGTCTCGTGGAATCCCGCCTTCTCCGCGGCAAGGCCGGAGAGGTTCCCCGGCATCTACCTTTTCCACCGGGAGAAGGGGGAGAAACCGTGCCTCGCCTGTCACAAAATCCCCGGAACCGCCGAGAAGGGGAAATGCCTTCCCTGCCACGGGGCCGAGATCTCCTTCCTGTCGAAGGGGGAGTGGGGCCATGAGCCCGCCTCGGCGGGGCGCTGTTTCGCCTGCCACGAGGCGAAGGCGTCCGGCAAGGGTGTGAGGTTCACCCCGCGGGAAGGCGGGTCCGACACCCTTTGTTTCAGGTGCCATGTATCCAATCGAAGATGGAAATCATCCGCCTATCTCCACGGACCGGTCGGGGCGGGAAACTGTGTCTTCTGCCACGATCCCCACGGCAGTTCCCGGAAATTCTACCTGCGCTACGACGGCAAGGAGGGGCTCTGCCTCGTCTGCCACCTTAAAAAGGCTCGGGAGTTTTCCAAGAAAGGCTTTCGGTTCCACGCCATCCTCACGGCGAAGGGGTGCACCGTCTGTCACAGCCCCCACGCCAGCGCCTACCCCTATCAACTCTATAGGCCCGTGGTGTCTCTCTGCACGGGGTGCCATCCCTGGTTTGAAGGGAGAAAGCAGGGGCATCCGATAACCAAGCACCCCCTCCAGGGCCCCCGGGATCCTCTCCACCCCCAGAAGCGCTTTACCTGCGTCAGTTGTCACGATCCCCATGGAAGCCGCTACGCGCCGCTCCTCATTGCCCCTCGCGGGCTCCGCCTTTGCGCCCGGTGTCACCCCTATCAATAGTCGGGGTATCCTCCGCGGGTTCCGTCTGAATCTTCAGCTTGGGAGAAATTTTCTTCGGCTTGGGAAATTCCAGGACCTGGACCCGGTGGTTGAAGAGGTCCGCCACGTAAACGCGGCCTCGGGCATCCACGGCGATGTCGGTGGGAAAGTTGAACCAGCCGGGGCTCCATCCCCTTCCCCCGAACTCGAAGGCGAAGCGCCCGTCCTTGTAGTCGTAGGCCAGTCCCGTGTGGCGCAGATAGTCGATAACGTAGATAAACCCACGCTTCGGATCGGCCGCGATGCCCCGGGGACGGCTCAGTTTTCCGGAGCTTCCCCCCTTGACACCGCCCTTGAAGAGAAACCGCTCGTTCTTGTCATAGACGTAAAAACGTCCCATCTCCTCGCTGAGAAGGTAGAGCCGTCCCTTCCAATCCACATAGACGTCGGTGATGACGGCTTTCTTCTCGGGCTCTTCCGGCAGGAAGGTGTCTTTCGGCGCGATGAAATGAACGAATTTCCCTTCCTTGGTGAGGACCACCACCCCCTCGAATTCCAGGCCGGTGAGATAGAGCCGCCCCGTGGCCCCAAGGGCGATGGATTTGGGATAGAATCGGTCGGCGCCTTCGAAGCCCTCGAAGAGAATGTCCTTCATCTTGATGTCGGCCGCGTTGAAGACGCTGAGCATGGAATGGTCGGGGTTTTTTTCTCCTGTCCCCTGGGCCAGGTAGAGTGTGCCGTCCTTGTCGATGGTCAGACCCGTGGGAACCAGGGCTCCCCGTCCCGGGCCGAAGGAGAAGAAGGGGAAGAAGTCCGGGGTGAAGATGACGATTCGGGCCCGTGTCGATTCGATGACATAGAATTCGTCCTGATGGATGTCGTAGAAAAGAAAGGAGGGAAATGAGAAAGGGTGTCCGCGGTCATCCTGGGTGAGGAGGGCGATGACCCTGGGTTTCCTCCGTTCGACCCGTTCTTCCTTCTCGGCCGACAAGGCGTGCCAACGGAAAAAAAATGGGAGGATCAAACTCCCAAATAAGAAAAATAAAAGGAAAAGAAAGGTCTTTTTTAGAGAGAAGACGCTAATCGTCCTTTGTCGTGTGGCACACGAAACAGCCGCAGTTCGCGTTGGCTTGTCCGGCTTGACAGTCATTCAGATAATTCCACCTCAGCATATCCGGATAGGGGGAAGCGTGGGCCCGGTGACAAGAGAGACACATGACCTGATCGCTTCCCGGTGTTACGATGTTTGTGGGACCCGACATCCCCGCAAGAACTCCCGGATCTCTCGCCACGGGGGCGATGGGATTGTAGTTGCCCGGCCCGCTCCCTCCCGGGTTATTGTAATAATAATACTCCTTGTTCGTGTCGTTGGGAAGGGGGAGATGGGTGGGATGGAGAAACCAGGGAGAATGATTGTCCGCGATGATGGTGCCGTCCGTGTCCGTGTAATTGACACCGTGAAACTTGTAATGGCAGCCGGCACAGTCGTTGCTTATGGAGTTGTCGTCGTTTCCGTAAATGTTGCTGCAGCCGTTGTATTCGTTGTGGTCGGTGGCGCTGACTGTCTGTTCCCAGTCGGAGTCCTCGATCCCTTTAACGCCCGTGTTGGCGGTTCCGTGGTAGGAAGAGTTCAGGAAACGATACCAGCCTCCGGAGGCGCTGACGACGCCACCCGCCGTGTCATCCGCGTGATGGGCGGGAGTATGGCAGCTTGTGCAGCTGTCGATCCGGTCGTGGCATCCGGCACAATTGGGCCCGTTGGCGGAATCGGGCTTGCCCGGCGCGGAACTTAGGTGCGAGTCCTGGCTGACACCCGGAATGGCGAGGCAGTTGTGCCCGCTGGTATCCGGGTCGGAGTTGTTTGCGGTGGCGTGGAGAATCCAGTAGAAGTTTCCCGCTGCCAGGGTGCCGGACGATGATCCGTTGGAAGGGTAGGTCGGCTCGCTGGCCGTGAGGACGATGGGGGTGTTATTGACGATGGTGGCGTTTCCCGCGCCATTGGAGTGACAGCCCACGCAGGTAGAGGTGAGAAGGTATTCATGAGGGGTCGAGGAGGGATTCCCGCTGCTGTCCGTTGCCATTGGGCTGCCGTTCTGACTGTTGTGCATCGTATGGCAGTTGCCGCAGGGACCGGAAACACGCGCCAAGGCGAAGCTCGAGACAAATACGACGCAAAGGAGAATAAACAAAACAAATCGTATGGAATACCTTGTTTTCATCAGGTTTCCTCCGTTGAAGCAGGCGAGGGAAAAAAGGGGAAGGGGGAAGAAGGAGGAACCCTTCCCTCTCCCCCAAACCGGAGGGGTTTAATCTTTATTGGTATGGCAGGCGAAGCAACCCTTGTTGGCGTAGCCACCCGCGTTACCCGCGACCATCTTGGAGTAATCCCAGCGGAGTATGTCGGAGTATTTGGTTCCGTGCGCCCGGTGGCACGAGAGACACATCACAATGGTATCGTCGTTGAACGAAACAGAGCTTATAACCGAGGTGACGGTGTGGCTCGCGACAGGTGCGACGATATTGTATTGCCCCGCCGTGGCGCCGTCCGCGCCGACATACCCACGATACTCACTGGTGGCAGCCGTATTCCCCATGTCGTAGTCCGTGGGGTGGCGCAACCAGGGAGAGCCCCAGCTACCGCCACTGGGGGTCAAGTTTCCTGATCCGTTATGGAAATCGCCGTGACATTCCGCGCAGAAGTAACTGATGGTATGAACATCCGTATCGGTTTCTCCTGTTCGGTCTGTTCCGTAATACTGGTTGTGGGCGGTTGCCGTGGGTTGGTACTCGTAGTCGGAATCCTCGTTCCCGTAGATGCCATACAGGAACCGGTAACTGTTGCCGATCGTGTCTGCGGTGGTCAGCGCACCCGTGGCATTGCTGTGATGGGCCCCTTTGATAGCGGCCATGTTCCCGCTGACAGTTCGGTCGCCGTGGCACCCATAGACACCGGCGCAGGTGACGGAACCCGTCCAGCTTCCAGGACCCGTGCCGCCATTGGGCAGTGTAACTGATGCCTGGAATCCGGGTGGGCTTGACAAGTCATCATCCGCGTTCCCGCTTGGTAATGTTGAGACGTTGTGTCCTGCCGAGTCATCTCCTGCGTCGACCCAGTAGAAGCTTCCGCCGGCCAGCGTGGTTCCGTTGGTAATAAGGTTTCCGGAGCCGTCATAGTCCGGGCCGTAGGTCGGTGCAGAACTGCTCATGACGTACGGAGTTGCATTGGTTCCATCATTGTCCCCCGTGTGACAGCCAATACAGCTGGATCGT
>CAZKUZ010000030.1:0-7306 GCA_964556045.1 uncultured Thermodesulfobacteriota bacterium
TGCCCTTGACCCAGGACCCCACGCTGGAAAAGGAACTGGGAACCCGGCATCGGGCGGCCATCGGCCTGACAGAGGAGAACGACTCGGTGGCCATTGTGGTGTCCGAGGAAACGGGCAAGGTCGCCTTCGCCATCGGCGGCAAGTTGAGCCGGAAGATGGATGAGAAGGGAATCAAGAAAGTGCTGCAGCGCCTCTTTGTCCAGTCTTCCGCAGGGACTCTTGGAGGAATATGGAGGAAAGAGGAATGATGCGCTCGCTGCTCTTCAAGAATTTGGGGCTCAAGATCCTCTCCCTCTGCGTGGCGGTGGTCCTCTGGTATTCCGTGGTAAGCGAGCGGCAGACCAATCTCCTGGTAACGGTTCCCTTGACGTTCGTGAACGTTCCCAAGGGCATGAAGGTGCGGATGGTCAGCGCGGAACGCGTCAGCCTTCACCTGGAAGGGCCGGTGTCGTCGATACGCACCATGGAGATCGGGAAGATACGGGGAACCATCGATCTGAAGGGAACCCGGGAAGGGAAGAGCCGGTTCGAGCTGTCTCCCTCGCATTTCAACCTTCCTGAGGGGATTCGGATCGCGGGGATCAGCCCCGAGGTAGTCTACGTGATCCTGGAGAAATACCTGACATTCAAGCTCCCGGTGAAACCCAGGTTGAAGGGGAAGGTGGATCCCCACTACGCGATACGTAAAATTTTCGCGGTTCCCAGGTTTGTCTGGGTGGTGGGAGACAGGAAGGCCAAGTCGTCCATCAACAGTATTCCGACAAAGGTGGTCGTTATCGATGGGCTGAAGAAGGACCTGAAGAAGATGGTTCCCCTGGAGGTCCCGAGGGATATCCACCTCAAGGAATCCTTGGAGCATGTCGAGGTGAACGTCGTTCTTCGTGAAAAGGTATGGGACAAGGAATTCGTGGGTGTGCCTCTGAAGGTTGAGCAGCCTTCCGAGCTCTACTCCTATCTCTTGGAACCCTCGACGATAAAGATCGTGGTGCGGGGGTGGGCGACGGCGATCGACGCCCTTTCCTCCGAGGATTTCAACGGGGTGGTTCCGGTAAATGACTTAAAAGATGGGGTATATTGGGTTAAACCCAGGGTTGAGGCGCCGGGAGGAGTAAAGGTTTTGTCGGTTGTTCCGGAAAAGGTGAAAGTCGTGGTGAAAGAGAAGGTCAAGGATTGAGAGGAGAAACCAAGACGTGAAGAAGTTGTTTGGAACCGATGGAATACGGGGCATCGCCAACATGGAGCCCATGACGGTGGAGACGGCCATGCGGGTAGGGCAGGCCCTCGCCCGGTTGTGCAAAAAAAAGAACGGCCAGACGCGGATAAAGATCGTGATCGGAAAAGATACCCGCCTCTCAGGTTATATGCTGGAAACGGCCATCGCTTCCGGGATTTGCTCCATGGGGGCGGACGTTCTTTTGGTGGGGCCGCTTCCCACGCCGGGGATTGCCTTCATCACGAGCAGCATGCGCGCGGACGCGGGGATTGTCATTTCGGCCTCCCACAATCCCTACTATGACAACGGGATAAAGATCTTTTCGGCGGATGGCTATAAACTGCCTGACGACGAAGAAGCTTGGATCGAATGGGCCATCGTGCAGACGGATGACGGCATGATGACGCCCACGAAAGACGAGGTGGGAAAGGCCTTCCGGATCGATGACGCCATCGGGCGTTACGTGGTCTATTTAAAGGGAACATTTCCCAGATCTTACGATCTGGACGGGATGAAGATCGCCCTGGACTGCGCCAACGGGGCCGCGTATCGGGTGGCTCCGGCGGTTTTCGAGGAACTGGGGGCGAAGGTCTATCCCGTCGGCGTGAATCCGGACGGCATGAATATCAACCAGGATTGTGGCTCCCTTTATCCCGAGAATATACGGGAAACGGTTCTGAAGACGGGGGCGGATATCGGGATCAGCTTCGACGGAGATGCGGATCGGGTCGTCTTCGTGGACCATGACGGGCATCTCCTCGACGGGGACAAGACCCTGGCCTTGTGCGCCCTTCACCTCAAGGAGAAGGGAATGCTCCTGAAAAACACGGTCGTAGCCACCATCATGAGCAACTTCGCCCTGGATAAGGTCATGAAGGAGCACGGTATCGAGGTCGTTCGGTCGAACGTGGGGGATCGTTACGTGATGGAGGCCATGCAGAAGGGCGGGTTTAATCTCGGCGGGGAGCAGTCGGGCCACATCATTTTCCTCGATTACAACACGACGGGAGACGGTATCATCACGGCCCTTCAGGTCCTTTCCGTCATGGTGGAAACCGGAAAACCCCTTTCTGAACTCGCCAAGGTTATGGAGCCCTTTCCCCAGATTATGAGGAACATCCCCATCAACCAGCGGATCGACCTGGAGGCGACACCTGAGATAAGGGAAAAAATCGCGTCGGCCCGGAAGAGGCTGGAGGGACGGGGAAGGATCGTCCTTCGTTACTCGGGGACGGAGCCCATCCTGCGGTTAATGATAGAAGGGGAATCGGAAGGAGAGATCAAGGAATTGGCGGATGAGATGGAGGTGTATTTGAAAGAGAAATTCATGGAAATGGAGGAGACGTCATGATTCGTTTGGGGGTCAATATCGACCACGTGGCGACGGTTCGTCAGGCGAGGGGGGTGGATTACCCGGACCCGGTCGCGGCGGCGGCTATCGTCGAGATGGCCGGAGCGGATGGGATCGTCGTGCATTTGAGGGAAGACCGTCGGCATATTCACGACAGGGACCTGGAGATCTTACGTAAGACGGTGAAGTCCAAGCTGAACCTGGAGATGGCGGCCAACGACGAGATCATCGAGATCGCATTGAAAACGGTTCCCGACATGGTGACCATTGTCCCCGAGCGACGTCAAGAGCTGACGACGGAGGGCGGTCTTGATGTGGAGACCCATTACGATAAATTGGCCGTCTTAACGGAGCGAATGCGCGCGAAGGGGATCTTCGTCAGCATGTTCATCGACCCGGAGCCCAAGGCCATTGAACTCTCCAAGAAGATGGGAAGTGACGCCATCGAGCTCCACACGGGACGGTACTGTGACGCTCCCACCCCCCAGGAGCAGCAGAAGGAGCTGGAGAGGATCCGGGCGGGTGTGGCGGAAGGTTTGAAACAGGGGCTCCAGGTCAACGCGGGACATGGGCTGAACTACTTCAACGTGAAACCGATCGCGGCCATTCCCGGCGTCGAGGAACTGAACATCGGCCACAGCATTATCGCCCGCGCGATCTTCGTGGGGCTCGACAGGGCCGTCAGGGACATGAGGGCCCTGATCGACGAGGCCCAAAGGGGATGATTCAGGCCGTATGATCAGGGGGATTGGCGTGGACGCGGTTCAAATCGATCGTTTTCGGAAGGCCATGGAAAGGTGGGGGAAACGTTTCCTGAATCGGCTTTTTTCCGAGGACGAGATGGAGGAGTGTCGGAAGTGGAAGGACCCCGTCGTCCATCTGGCCGTGAAATTCGCCGCGAAAGAGGCCTTCAGCAAGGCGATGGGGACTGGATTTGGAACAATGCTGTCGCCGCGGGAGGTGGAAGTCCTCCATGACGCGTCTGGTGCGCCCCGGTTCACGGTGTCCAAAAAGGTTGAGAGGCAGTTGAAGGCTCGAAAGGTGGAAAACGTCTTGTTGTCCCTTTCTCACGATGGCGGTTTGGGGATAGCCTTTGTGATTATGGAGGGATAGGGATTTAACGTTTGGGAAAATATTTATGGGAGGAAGGCAGAAATGACGGATCGTATCGGATTCTATGAAAAGGAATGGGAAACGGAATCTCCGGAAGCTCGGGAAAAACGGCAGGCGGCGTGGTTGAAAGAAACGGTTCAGTATGCCTACGCTCACTGTGAAAGCGTCAAGGAAAAAATGGACGAGGCGGGTGTTGGACCGGATGCCATCAATTCTATAGAAGACTTGGAAAAGATTCCCATTACCCCCAAGCGGGATCTTGTTCGGCTCAATAAGGAAAAGGGACCCTTCGGGGGATTCCTTGGCGTGGATCCCTCTGAATTGAAGAGAATCTACATCTCTCCGGGACCCATCTACGACCCCCATGGCCGCGAGGAGGATGTCTACAGTCTTCAACCCCTCTTTTACAACGCCGGATTCCGGAAGGGGGATCGGGTCCTCAACACCTTTTCCTATCACCTGACCCCCGCGGGTATCTTCTGTGACGAGGCCGTCAACGCCCTGGGATGTGTCCTGATCCCGACGGGCGTGGGAAACACGGAGGTTCAACTCAAGACCATGCTGGACCTCAAGGCCAATGGATACATCGGTGTGCCAAGCTTTTTGATGAGCCTGATCAAAAAGGCGGAGGAGGCCGGGTACGATTTCAACAAGGATTTTTCCATGGAAGTGGCCTTCGTGGCTGGGGAGATACTGCCCGATTCCATGCGCAGGACTTTGGAGGAGACCTATCATATCATCGTCCGCCAGGGACTGATTACGGCCGATATCGGAGGGATCAGTTACGAGTGCCCGGAAAAGAACGGGATGCACTATTCGGAGCACCGTATCGTCGAGATCGTCGATCCGCAGACGGGGAAACAGTTGGGACCTGGAGAGATCGGGGAGGTTGTCGTGACCCCCTTGCGTCACAAGACCTATCCTCTGATCCGGCTTGGTACCGGCGACCTTTCGTATTACGAAGACGAACCCTGCCCGTGCGGCAGGACCTCGCGGCGGATGATGAAAATCGTGGGGCGCGTGGATCAGGTCACCAAGGTTCGCGGAATGTTCATTCATCCCAGCCAGGTTCAGGAGGTGGCCGCGGCGTTTGGGGAGATCGAACGGGTCCGCGTGCGCGTGGACCGGGAAGGCGAACGTGATCTGATGTTTTTCGACATCGAACTTTCCGAGGGGGTTTCGGGGACGGATGTCCTCAAGTCGAGGATCGAGGAAAAGATTCGGGAGGTCCTGAAGCTGAGAGGCGATGTGAATTTCGTGGCCAAGGGGACCATTCCGGAAGATGCCAAGGTGATAGAAGACGTCAGAAAGTGGGAATAACCCTCAATCCTCAGGCTGCCTCACAAACCTGATCGCCCATCGAATCGCCGATCTCAGACTCGTGGGATCGGCGATGCCTTTTCCAACGATGTCCAGGCCGGTGCCGTGGTCCACGGAAACCCTGGGGAACGGGAGGCCGAGGGTGACGTTGACCCCCCTTTCAAAGGCGAGCATCTTGAAAGGGATCAGCCCCTGGTCGTGGTACATGGCCACGAAGGCGTCGAACTGTTTTAGCTTCCTTTTGATGAAGGCCGTGTCGGCGGGGATGGGTCCCGTGATCCGGTAGGATTTTTTCCGGAGCTTCTGGATAACGGGCTTTATGATCTCGATTTCTTCGTCTCCCATGTCGCCTCCCTCACCCGCGTGGGGATTCAAACCCAGGACACAGATCCGCGGATCGGGGATTCCAAACCATCGCCGCATGGCCCCGGAGGTCAGCTCGATGATCTCTTTTAAGCCTGTTTGCGTGATGGCCTTGGGAACATCTCTCAAGGAAAGATGAATCGTGGTCAGGGCGACCTTGAGGGGGGTGGACACCATCATCATGCCGTAACGCTTCGTGCCGGTCAGGGCGGCAAACATTTCCGTGTGACCGGGATAGGGATAACCTCCCTCGTGAAATGCCTTTTTGTGAATAGGGCAGGTGACGACGGCATCGATTTCACCCCCGAGGGCGGCATGGATAGCGGTTTCGATGTACCGTCCCGCCGCCTTTCCGGTTATCGCGTTCACCTGTCCCGGCTGAATGTCTCTGGGCGAAAGATCCGTGACGGGAAAGAGATTGATTCCCTCTTTGCTCGTAAGCAACGGCTCGGTGGGGGATTGGATGGTTTTGATTTTCAGGGGCGGAAGGGACTTCATGGTGTTTGAGAGAATGACGAAATCCCCGAAGACGACGGGGACGTGCAGGGGCAACCGGCGGGCGTAGGCCTTTCGGATGATCTCAGGACCGATACCGGCGGGATCCCCCATCGTGATGCCGATTTTGGGAACAGAATTCAATTTCTTTCCTGTTGCTTGATAACCATTGTCGTGCCGATTGGATATAAAATACCAGAGGCCGGCGCGAATGGCAAACCCGGACGGAGGGTGAATCTGGAGATTGAAGCTGTTTTATGTTATAGGTGGCGTAATCTTATGAAAAGTGGGTGTGGATTTGATGGATGAGACTTAAGAAGCCACGCGGACTCAAGGGAACCAAGGTTCTGGTTGGTGGCCTGTTTATCTTTATCGGTTTACTATTCTTTTCTCAATCCCTCTATTCGTTAGACTTCAAAACGTTTCTTACCTCGAAGACGAAGAAGACCGAAGTCGTACCGGTGCAGGAAGAAGTCACCGATATTATTCCCTACGCGGCTAAGTTGTCGAGAGACTACTATGATTTGAGAAACAAGATCAAATTCGCATACGAGCTGGAAAAGATCCAAAAACGGTTGGAAAAAGTCACCCAGGACATAGAAGATCTTTCCATCGATATCGCGTTTCTCGGCGGGAATCCCCACCAGAATTATAACCGCCTTCTCTATTTCAACGAGGAGCTTCAAGAGACGGAGAAGGTATTGATAAAGATTGATAAATCCCTGTCTTATGCCAAAAAGAGCCTGATGAAGGCCAGGGAAAAGTGGCTGAACGAGAAACAGAAGATTCCCAAATGGGAGGCTTTGGTCGAGCGATTGGGGCCTTTGAGCGTTGAGAAAAAGGCCCTGGAAAACCTCGACGGCACGATCCGTAACGCCTTGATGTTGGTCGATGAGAGGTTGAGGCCGATTCTTGATGTGGAACAGAGGCTTTCGAACCTTCGAGTAAAGAACCATACCTTGATTCTCGAAGTAAACGACTGGCTGAAGACCTATAAGGGGGAGATCCTGGATAGGAATGCCCCCTCCATCTTTTCACCGGCCTTCTTGAAACAGTTGAACGGGGATTTGTGGAAACAGGCCGGAAAGAATCTGGCGGAATTTATCGTCCAGCAGGGGCGGCACGTGATGAAGAATATATGGCTCATCGTCAGTATCGTGGTCGCCTCGCTTCTGCTGACGATTTTGATCTATCGTAGCCGGCGCTACGTGGACATGGTTTCCAGGTGGTACATTTTTACGAGGCATCCCATCGCCTCTTCGGTCTTTATCTGTTTCACATTCTTCGGCGCGTCCGTCAGGCCTCTCCCGCCGGGGTGGAATCCCGCCTTCCAGTTCGGGGTGATTCTTACGGTGATGCACCTGGTAAAGGGAATGTTCGGGGATGCGTGGAAGTGGCGCGTCGTCAACCGCCTGTCCATCCTGCTCCTCGTGACCTCCCTCATGAGGATG
>CAZKUZ010000031.1:0-18880 GCA_964556045.1 uncultured Thermodesulfobacteriota bacterium
GTCAAGACCCCCCCCCCCGTGTTGGAGAAAAAGGCGGCACCCCCTCCGCCCCCGCCGGTCAAAGCGGCTTCAACCGAGAGCGGCAAAAAGGAAAAAGCGGATGAAGATGTCACCCCCGTGATTGAGGAAATCGAGAAAAAGGTGGGTAGTGCGCCGGGGGAAGAGGCCGCGCCACAAAAAAAAACGGCGCTTTCACCTGAAGGGGATATCGTAGAGATGACTCCTTCCGGGGACCTGAAAACCCGTCCCCTCGATATCCAGGAGCCGCCTGAGAAACCAACAAAACCTAAGGCTGCCGCAGAAATAGACCTTCAGAAACCTTCCCCTGCCAAAGCGACCTCCCCGAAAGGAGAGGTGGTTGAAATGACCCCCTCCGGGACCCTGAAAAAAACGACCCCAAAAGCCAAAAAAACACCCAAGAAAAAGGTCAATAAGGCCAATACAAGGCCACGAAGGAAGAAACCCAAGAAGGGGACAAAAACCCACGTGGCAGAGAAACAGAAAAAGGCCTCTTCATCCAAAAAGAAAAACGAAACCATTACCATCGACAAGCAGATCGGGCACTTTTATCAATCAATCAAAAAGTCTCTCAAAAACCTGGAACATCCGAAAAGCAATAAAGGTTCACAGAAAAGGGTATTCGAAGAAAATGGAGACTCCCTTTCCGGTCGGGACGACTATTTCCCGAGCGATTAACAACAGCGATGGAGGAAAAGAGCGATGATCTGTCCATTTTGCGGGGCAACGATTCCCGACGGATCCGAGGTATGCAGGGATTGCGGACGTAAACTTGAACAACCGGTCATTGAAAAGACCGAGATCGTGGCGGAAAACCTTTCCAGCCCGGACAAGACTTCGGTCCTATTCGAGGAACCCCTCGACAAAACCCAGATATTCTCCGAGGGATTGGAACCTGTCGGCGCATTCCTCGGCTGGCTGGTTGTCATTGAGGGCCCGGATCAGTGGAAGGAATTTCACATTCCCGTCAACATGGCCCAACTGTTAATCGGAAAGGGCGACGCGGCGGACATACGCTTGAACGATGATTCTCTCTCCAGAATCCATGTAAGCATCCGGAAAAAAGACGACAAGTTCTTTCTGACGGACCTGGACACAGATACGGGGACCAAGGTAAACGGGCAAACCGTTGAAAGGGTGGCACTCGAGGATGGTGACATCATAGAGATGGGAAAAACCTCTATCAAATTCAAGCTCCTGTAGCATTTCGACATGGCAACCCAACGAATCCAGGCCTTTTCCATCACAGACACAGGGCAAAAGCGGTCGAACAACCAGGACGCCTGCGCCGTGTTCAAGAAACAGGACTCATTGTTGATGGTGGTCGCGGACGGGGTTGGGGGAAACATGTGCGGAGAGATCGCCAGCCGGATAGCCGTGCAGACCTTCCGTCAGCGTTTCGACCGGGAGACAAAGCTGAACCCCAAAAGCTTTCTCGAACAGGCCGCGGCGGCGGCCAACCAAAACATCCGAGATCACATAACCAGCCACCCCGAATGCAAGGGAATGGCGACGACCCTTACCGCCGCCCTCATCCACTACCCTGAGCTTCACCTCCTCCAGGTGGGTGACAGCCGGGCCTACCTCCTGAGAAACGGTGTCCTCCGGCGCTTGACAGAAGACCACACGCTCGTTCGGAAAATGGTCAAGGAGGGGCTTCTAACGGCGGAAGAGGCCCGAACCCACCCGAAACGGCATGTCATCATCAACGCCCTCGGCATTTCCCACGACCAAAAATTCGACTACTTCAACGTGGAGCTGAAACCGCACGACCAGATTCTCCTCTGCTCCGACGGACTTTACGATGAACTCCCCGAAGACGAGATAAAAGACCATCTCCTGAAAAACGGTCCAAAGGAAGCCATACAACGCCTCGTCGCCGCGGCAAACGCGGCAGGCGGGAGAGATAACATCTCCATCACCCTGGCGGCCCTGGACGGGGAGAAAATAGGGGATACGAAAAAGTTTGAATCGGTCTCACCTTCCCGTAGACGGAAGAGCCGTCCCGCGAACTGGCTGGTCATCCTTCTGTGCCTCCTCGTGCTCGTCGGGGGACTTTGCTACTTCGGCCGTTCGACCGAGGCCGGGAAAAAGGTGAAAAGTTATATCTCCACCCTCTTCGGCAAGGGGAACGTTTCACAAGGAACCGCGGCGCCCCAAAGGGAAAAATCTCCCGGCAAGGATTGAATTTCCAGACAATCTCTGATAAAAGGTTGCGAAAAGGAGGGCGAGGGGGCTAAACATGAAAGTGTTTAGCTTTTTTCATTACTTATGGACTCTGTTAAAGCCGTTTGTCTGTTTTCTGGTGGATTGGACAGTATTCTCGCAGTCAAGGTTCTGGAATCTCAGGGAATCCGGGTCCTGGCCGTCAAATTCGTAACCCCCTTTTTCGGAAGTGAATTTCTCGACGACCCCGATCCCTTGATCAGAAGGGTCAAGGAGAAGTGGGGCATCACCCTCAAGGTAGTGGACATCACGGAAGATTATCTTCCCATGCTGAAGGCGCCCGCGCATGGTTACGGGAAAAACTTCAACCCCTGCATCGACTGCAAGATCCTCATGGTTCGAAAGGCGGGAGAAATCATGCGGGAATCGGGGGCGAAATTCATCGCGACTGGCGAGGTCGTCGGCCAACGTCCCATGTCCCAGAGAAGGGATACCATGCGAATCGTGGAGCGTGATTCCGGCATGGAAGGATTGCTCCTACGCCCCCTCTCCGCCAAACTCCTCCCTGAAACCATTCCTGAAAAAGAGGGCCATGTCCGCCGGGAACGGCTCTACGATTTCTCCGGGAGGGGGCGCAATCGACAGATGGAACTCGCCCAGTCGCTCGGAATCACCGATTACCCGTCGCCGGCGGGTGGATGCGTGCTCACGGACCCCGTTCTTTCCAAAAGAATCGAATATGTGGTAAAGACATACCGGGAAGTTGATAAGCGGGACATCGCCCTCTGCCGCGTCGGGAGACACTTCGTCTGGCCTGACGGCACGCATCTCATCGTGGGCCGGAACCAGGAGGAAAACAAACGCCTGATGACGCTGTCGGGAATGGGAGGAAGCCTCATAAAGGTGGAGGGGTTCCCCGGGCCTTTAGGGCTTCTCATGGGACAGACCGCCCAACCGGAGAGGTTCGAGGAAGCCGCGGGAATCGTGGCCCGTTACGGCAAGGCGCGGACCGAACAGACCGTCGAGGTGGTGATAAGAGAAGCCGGTTCGGAGGAAGAAAAGAGGCTGACCGTTTCACCCCAGTGGGAGATCGACTCCCTTGGACTCAAACGACTATAGGAGATAAACGACACGATGCTGAGAATCGCGGGAGTACAACTAAGCTGCAAAAAAGACAAGGACTACAATTTGAAACGCGCCCTAAAACTCCTCAGGTTCGCCGCGACCAAGGAGGTCAAGATCGTATGTTTCCCCCAGCTCTTCCAAACCCATTGGTTCCCGGCGGAGATCAATAACGACCATTTCAACCTGGCAGAGGATGAAAACGGCCCCACCCTGACGGAGATGCGTGAAATGGCGCAGAAAGAGGAAATGGTTCTCGTCTGTCCCATCTTCGAGAAAACCGAGGACGGCCATTTCTACAACACCGCCTTCGTCATCGACGCGGACGGCGCCATCGCGGGAAAGTACCGAAAGGTCCACGTTCCCCAGTTTCCCCTCTGGGAGGAACGCTCCTATTTTGAAAAGGGGGATCTCGGATTTCCCGTGATCGAGACGCGATTCGCGAAAATAGGAATCCTCATCTGCTGGGACAACTTTTTCCCCGAGGCGGCAAGGATCCTGGGGCTCGGCGGTGCCGAAATCCTGTTCAGCCCCACGGCCAACGCCTTCCTCTCCCATCATCGATGGAAGACCATGATCATGTCCCATGCCATTACCAACGGCTATTACGCCTTTCGGGTCAACCGGGTAGGGGTCGAGGACAAGCAGAACTTCTACGGCATGAGCTTCTGCGTGGGCCCCGGAGGCGAGCTCCTGGGCGAGGAAAGCGGAAAGACGGAAGGGCTGATCATCGCGGACATTGACCTCAAGGAGGTTGCGAGCGCGCGGAACCAGTGGCCCGTGCTGAAGGACAGACAGCCCCAGCTCTATCATTCGCTCGTCCAGCAACCCTAACAAGGAGACCATGGACCGATGTCGGCGGCTGAAAAGACATTTTGCTCGGTATGCGCGTGGCGAAAGACCTGCCAGAAACGTTTCACCATGAAAGACAGAATCTGTCCCGATTTCACGAGGGACCTGTCACTCCCCAAGGAAGAAGAAGAGAGTAAAAAGGAAGATCATGAAGGAACGAATACGGAAGATCATTGAAAAAACCCTTCGGGAGCTGTTCCCAGGGATAGAAACCTCCCCGCATACCCTTTCCAAGATCGTGGTGGACTACCCTACGCAGGAACGCTTCGGGGATTACACCACCAACGTGGCCATGCAGTTCGCGTCCACGCTGAAGAAGAATCCCCGAGAGATCGCGCAAGCCCTTGCGGAGCGCTTGAAAGAAACCCCATTCTTCACCTCGGTGGAGGTGGCAGGTCCGGGCTTCATCAACTTCACCCTCTCACCCGAAACCTGGTTCGGAAGCCTGGCGGAGGTGGAAAAGAAGGGCGAGACCTTCGGCCACACGCAGGCAAGCCCATCCCGCAAGATCCAAGTCGAGTTTGTCAGCGCGAATCCCACCGGCCCCCTCCACGTGGGGCACGGCCGCGGGGCCGCCGTAGGGGACACGCTCGCGAGACTGCTTCGGGCCGCGGGACACCAGGTGGACACGGAGTATTATATCAACGACATCGGGCGCCAGATGAAGGTCCTGGGGCGTTCCGTCTATCTCCGGCTCCTCGAATTGAGCGGCAGGGAGATCACATTCCCCAGCGACCACTACCAGGGAAGCTACATCCAAGACATCGCGAAAAAGCTGCTGGAGACCGAGGGGGAACAGCTCCTCTCCATGGACGAGGACAAGGCCGTCGAACGCTGCAGAGAGGTGGCGGCCGAAGAGATCCTTGCCTCTATCCGATCGGACCTCGACGACTTTGGCGTGCAGTTTGATCGATGGTTCTCCGAGGCCTCCCTCTTCGAGAAGGGCGAGGTTGCCACGGCCCTCAACGACCTGAGGGAAAGGGGGTATATCTTCGAGAAGGACGGGGCCACCTGGTTTGCAAGCTCCAAGTTCGGAGACGAAAAAGACCGGGTGGTCGTTCGCCAGAACGGGGAAACCACCTACTTCGCCTCTGACATCGCCTATCACTGGGACAAGTTTAAACGGGGATACGACCTCGTCATCGATATCTGGGGGGCGGACCACCACGGCTACATCCCGAGGATGAAAGGGGTGGTCGCCGCGCTCGGCTTCGAGCCGGAGCAACTGAAGGTGGTTCTCATCCAGCTGGTGAACCTCCTGCGCAAGGGGGAGAAGATCTCCATGTCCACGCGCGGGGGAACCTTCGTAACCCTCCGGGAGGTCCTGGATGAAGTAGGCAAGGATGCCGCCCGCTACTTCTTTCTGATGAGGCGCGCGGATTCCCCCCTCGACTTCGATCTCGATTTGGCGCGCCAACAGTCGAACGAGAACCCCGTCTTCTACGTCCAGTACGCCCACGCGCGTATCAGCAGCATTGAGGAAAAGGCCAAAGAGGCCGGTATTCCCCTCCCCCGGCACGATCAGGTGGACTGGCAGAAGCTTGAGCTCCCCGGGGAGCGCCGATTGATGAAGCAACTCGCGAGGTTTCCCGAGGTCGTGGCCCAATGCGCGGAAACCCTGGAACCCCACCGCCTGGTGTATTACCTCCACGGGCTTTCGGGAGATTTTCATCACTACTACAACCACACACGGGTCTTGATGGATGACGCCGAGCTCAGTGCGGCGAGATTCTTCCTCGTCCGATGCGTCAAACAGGTCATCCGCAATGGGCTCGAACTCCTCGGAATATCCGCGCCTCAGAGGATGTAAAACCCATGGGGAAAAAGAAGGAGGAAAAGAAGCAAAAGACCGGCTCTCCCACGACCACCCTCATCGTGGCACTGATCTCCTCCATCATCTTCTTTCTCATCGGCGTGGAAGTGGGAAAGGAGTATGCCATCCGGGAAGGCATAGCCCCCGTCGCGGAACACGTCAAGCAGCCCCTCCCCGGGGAATCTATCATCCCTCCCCAGGAAAACGGGAAAGAGAAGACGCAGGAAAAGGTTGACATCAACTTCTACGAGCAGCTGATGAAAGAAGGCGATCAGGAACTCAACGAAGAGCCTGAGGGCAAGAAAAAACAGACGGCCGTCAAAAAGAAAAACGACAAGTCTCCCAAAAAAGAGGAAAAGACCGCGAAGAAGGCCGAACCATCAAAGAGGAAAACAGCCGCAAGCCAGGGTGCCTACGCCTTACAGGTCGCGGCCTTCAAAGAAAAGAGTCGCGCCCTCCGGATGGCCGAGATGCTTCGAAAAGAGGGTTTTACCCCCCACATCATCCCCGTTTCCATCCCCGGCAAACCGGGGACGTATTACAGGATCTGGGTGGGTTACTATCGAAATCTCACGGAGGCGTCCCAGGCACGACGGCGCATGATTCAGAATCACACCCTCCGGATCTCAAGGGCCACCATCGTAAAACGATAATGACCGAACTGAAACACATACGAAACTTCTCCATCATCGCCCACGTGGATCACGGCAAGTCGACCCTGGCGGATCGCCTGCTGGAAGCAACCCATACCGTATCCCCAAGGGAGATGAAGGAACAGTTCCTGGACAAGATGGACTTGGAGCGGGAAAGGGGCATCACCATCAAGGCCCAGACGGTGCGGATGCGCTACAAGGCCCGGAACGGCCAAACCTATCTCTTCCATCTCATCGACACCCCGGGTCACGTGGACTTTTCCTACGAGGTCTCAAGAAGCCTGGCCGCCTGCGAAGGCGCCATCCTCGTGGTGGACGCCGCTCAGGGCGTCGAGGCCCAAACCCTGGCCAACGTCTATACCGCCGTGGACCAGGGGCTGGAGATCATTCCCGTCATCAACAAAATCGACCTCCCCAGCGCGGATCCGGACAAGGTCAAACAGGAAATCCTGGAAATCATCGGGCTGGACCCTACCGAGGCCATCTTGGTCAGCGCCAAGGAGGGAACGGGCGTGGAGGATGTCTTGGAGGCTATCGTCCACCGTATCCCGCCGCCAACGGGCAGTATCGACAATCCCCTCAGGGCCCTGATCTTCGATTCCTGGTACGACAGTTACATGGGGGTCGTGACCTTGGTTCGGCTTTACGACGGGAGGATCTACAAAGGGATGGATATCCGCCTCATGTCCACGGGGAAGACATACGAGGTCACCTCCGTGGGGACCTTCGCCCCCCATCCCGTCCTCTTGGATTCCCTCGGCCCGGGAGAGGTGGGATACCTGACGGCGGGGATCAAGGACATTTCGCACACCCGTATCGGGGACACGATTACCACCGTCAAGAATCCCGCCAAGCATCCCCTGCCGGGTTTTCAGGAAGTCAAGCCGATGGTCTTCAGCGGGCTCTATCCCGTGGACGCGGGCAAGTATGACGATCTCAAGGACGCGCTGGAAAAGCTCCGTCTGAACGACGCCTCGTTCCAATTCGAGCCCGAAACCTCCCTGGCGCTCGGATTCGGGTTCCGCTGTGGGTTCCTCGGCCTGCTCCACATGGAGATCGTTCAGGAAAGGCTCGAACGCGAGTTTGAATTGGAGCTGATCACCACCGCCCCCACGGTTCGCTACGAGGTCATCCGAACGGACGGAGAGAAAATCATGGTGGAAAACCCCGTCCAGCTCCCCCCGCCCCAGAAGATAGAGGCCATCTTGGAGCCCATCATGCTGGGGACCATCCATATCCCCTCCGAATACGTGGGAACCGTCCTGAAACTCTGCGAGGAGAGACGGGGGGTTCAAAGGGAAATCAAGTTCTACTCCTCCAATCGGGTGGTCATTTCTTACGAACTTCCCCTGAACGAGATCGTCATCGACTTCTACGATCGCTTGAAATCATCCACGCGCGGATACGCCTCTTTCGACTATGAGTTTCTTGCTTTTAAGCCCGCGAATCTGGTAAGATTAGATGTTTTAATTAACGGGGAAATCGTGGATGCCCTGTCTCTTATCGTTCATAAGGACAAGGCCTACGCCAAAGGGAGAGATTTGATCAAAAAGATTAAACAATTCATCCCGAGGCAGCTCTTCGAGGTGGCAATTCAGGCGGCTGTAGGCGCAAAGATCATCGCCCGCGAAACCATCAAACCCCTGAGAAAAAACGTGACCGCCAAGTGTTACGGGGGGGATATTACCCGGAAACGAAAGCTGCTGGAAAAACAGAAGGAAGGAAAGAAACGGATGAAACGGGTGGGAAAGGTGGATATCCCCCAGGATGCCTTCCTCGCCATTCTGTCCGTGGAATAATACTATGAGTAAAATGATATTTGCCTCGAAGCGCCGGAGAGACCTGAAGGAGAAGTCCTGGTTCAGGGAATACGGCGAATCCATCATCATCGCCTTCATCATCGCCATGATCGTGCGGACGTTCGTAATCCAGGCCTTCAAGATCCCGTCGGGATCGATGGAACCCACGCTTCTCGTGGGAGACCATCTCCTGGTAAGTAAATTTTCCTACGGCATCCGCATTCCCTACCGTGTCTTCGGGATATACCTGCCGGGCGGGGGGACCACCCTCATCCCCATCTCCTCCCCCAAGCGGGGGGACGTGGTCGTCTTCGTCTTCCCGGAAGACCACAGCAAGGACTTCATCAAACGGGTCATCGGCCTGCCCGGAGAAACGATTGAAATCATTGGGAAGAAAATCCTCGTCAACGGGAAGCCCATCCAGGACCCCTGGGGGGTCTACCGGGGACATCCCGGCGGCATGATCGGAAAGATACAGAGCCACTTCGGTCCCGTAAAGGTCCCCGACAACGCCTATTTCATGATGGGGGACAACCGGAACCACAGCTACGACAGTCGGTTCTGGGGATTCGTCGACAAGCGCTTCATCGAGGGGAAGGCCCTGATCCTATACTGGTCCTGGAACCATCTCGCCCCGGATCTCCTTCACAAGGTCCGGTGGAACCGCATTGGGAAGGTCATCCACTGATGTCTTCGAAGATACTCTACACGCCCCAACAGGTTGACGAAACGCTCGAGGCCATGGCTCGGGACATACACGCGGAATTTCAGGAAGAACCCTCGTTCCTCATTGTGGGGATTCAAAGCGGGGGCCTGAATGTGGCCACGCGCCTGAAGGACCTCCTCGAACGGCTTGGGGCCCGCGAGGTCCATCTCGGTTCTGTCGATACCACCCTCTACCGGGACGACATTCATCGCCTCCTCCCGGACAAGGGCCTTCTGCCCATGGAACTGCCCGCTTCCGTCGAAGACGCCGCCATCCTTCTGGTGGACGATGTGATCTACACGGGGAGAAGCGCCCGCGCGGCCATGGACGCCCTCTTCTGCCTCGGCCGCCCCAGGAAGATACGCCTGGCCGTTCTGGTGGACCGGGGACACCGGGAATTGCCCATTCAGCCCGATTATTGCGGGAAAACCGTCGAAACGGTGTACGAGGATGACGTCCAGGTAACATGGGAAGGGCTGTCCGGTCAGGTAGAACTCATCAGGGAATCGATTCCCAAGGAGAAGGGATAACATGGAACAAGATACGGCAACGGGCAAGGTCGTTACCCGCTTCGCCCCGAGTCCCACCGGCTACCTCCACATCGGAGGGGCCAGAACGGCCCTCTTCAACTGGCTGTACGCCCGCCATACGGGGGGAACCTTCATCCTGAGAATAGAGGACACAGACCGGGCCCGCTCGACCGAGGCCTCGATCCAGGCCATCCTGGACGCGATGACCTGGCTGGGACTCGACTGGGACGAGGGCCCCTACTATCAAACCCGACGCATGGATCTCTACCGCGAGGCGGCCCAGAAACTCCTGGAGACCGGCTGGGCCTACCGCTGCTACTGCACCCCGGAAGAATTGGAGGAAAAGCGCAAAAAGGCCCTGAAAGAGGGGAGAAAGCCCAAATACGACGGCACCTGCCGCAACCGAACCGATTTCCCGAAAAACCGGCCCTACGTCCTGAGGTTCAAGTGCCCCGAGGAGGGAACCGTCGTGGTGGAAGACCTGGTCAAGGGCACCGTCCGGTTCGACGTCAAGGAGCTGGACGATCTCGTCATCATGCGGACGGACGGGGTTCCTACCTACAACTTCGCCGTGGTCGTGGACGACGCCTCCATGGGGATCACCCACATCATCCGGGGGGACGACCACCTGAACAACACCCCCCGCCAGATCCTCATCTACCAGGCCCTGGGATACCCCCTTCCCCGCTTCGCCCACGTCCCCATGATCCTGGGTCAGGACCACAAGCGCCTGAGCAAACGCCACGGGGCCGTCTCGGTCCTCGCCTACCGGGACGAGGGTTATCTCCCCCAGGCGCTGACGAACTATCTTGTCCGTCTCGGGTGGTCCCACGGAGACCAGGAGATCTTTTCCCTCCAGGAATTGATCGATCTCTTCAGCCTGAAAGGCATCGGAAAATCCGCCGGGGTTTTCAACCCGGAAAAACTCCTCTGGCTCAACGCCCGCTACATCCGCGCCTCCTCCGACGAGGCCCTTGCGGAGATGCTCTCCCCCTTCCTCGACGCCGTGGGGATCGCCCCTCCAAGAGAAAAGCTCCTCATGGCCATCAGGACCCTGAAGGAACGGAGCCGAACCCTCAAAGAGATGGCGGAAGGGATGCGTTTCTATTTCGTGGACAGAATCGAATACGAACCCAAGGCGGCAAAGAAATTTCTGAAAGCCGCCATGCTTCCATACTTCTCCCAACTGGCGGACTGCCTTAACGCCCTGGAGGCCTTCGACGAATCCAACGTGGAGGCGTGTTTCAAAAAGATAACGGAGGAGAACCAGATCAAGCTCGGGAAGATCGCCCAACCCGTCAGGGTGGCCCTGACGGGGAAAACAGTCAGCCCCGGCCTCTTCGAGGTCATGGAGGTCCTGGGCAAAGAAAAAACCCTCGCGCGCCTGCGAGAGGCCATGGAGTACCTATCCGACAAGGTCTCCCAGGCCACATAAAGGGGGAAACCGGCGTCTAAACCATGAAAGGTTCCACGATCACCTACGCACCATGAGAATCCGACGCCTCGAACTCATAGGATTTAAATCCTTTCCCTTCGAAACCACCATCGACTTCCCCGAAGGAATCACGGCCATCGTCGGCCCCAACGGATGCGGCAAGAGCAATATCCTGGACGCTCTGCTGTGGGTCATGGGGGCAACTAGCCCGAAGTTGCTGAGAAGCCGATCCATGGAAGACGTCATCTTTTCAGGGGCGGAGGGGGTGGCACCCCTGGGAAGAGCGGAAGTCCGCCTCCTCATCGACAACTCCCAGGGCCTTGCCTGTGAACCCTATCGGGAACTTCCGGAGATAGAGATTCGCCGCGTCGTCTATCGGACGGGGGATAGTGAATTCTGGCTCAACAAGCGCCGCTGCCGGCTTCGGGACATCACGGAATTCTTTCTCGGAACAGGCCTTGGCAGCAACTCCTACGCCATCATTGAACAGGGGAAGGTCGATAGCATCATCAACGCCAGGCCTGAGGAACGGCGCCTATTCCTCGACGAATCGGCGGGAATCTCCAAGTACAAGGAGCGGCGCGAGATCTCCCTCCGCAAGATGGAGGCCACCAAACAAAACCTCTCCCGGGTCGAGGACGTCCTCTACGAAGTCAACCGACAGGCCAACCGGCTGAAACGCCAAGCCGCGAAGGCCCGCCGGTATCAACGGCTCAAAAAACGACTCGATACCCTGAAAATCTATCGGGCAGCCGCGCGCTTCGGGGAACTGAAAGAAAAACAGGAAGCCCAGGTTTCGGCGCTCGACACCTTCATCCGCCAGGTGGACGCGAAACAGGCGGCGTGGGAATCGCTGGAGGCCAAGGTCATCGAAGTCCAGACGCGGCTGCTGGAAAAGGAAGAGGCGCTCCGCGCGCTCAACGAGACCTACGGGCGGAAGCGAGACACCCTTGGAGAAAACCAGCAGGCCTTGTTCGCCCTACAGGAACAGCAGGGTCGGCTGGAGGAAGCCCTGAAAGGAATTTTCGAATCCTCACAGGAGATGGCCCGACGGCGGGAGTCTTTACAGGCCCAGGCCCTCACCCTGGAGGAGGATATCAAGGCCCTGACCGAGGAAATTTCCGTAAAAGAGCGGCAACTCGCCGAGCTGGTTTCCGTCTACGAGGCCGAGAAGCGGCTCCTGAACGAGGTGGAAAACACCTTTGAGAGCCACAAGGAGACCGTCTTTAAGGCCATGACGGCCGAGGTGGAGGCCAAAAACAAGGTCGTCCAACTAACCGAGAGGATAGACGAAACAAGGCGGGGAATCGAGGCACGGAAGAAGACCCTGGAAGAGGCCCTCGCCCGCTACGAGGCATCGAAACGGGAAGAGGCTAGCTTTAAGGAAACCATCGACAGCCTGACAAACGAGTTGAAGCTCAAAAAAGCGGAGGAGGCCGAACTCGAAGCCGCCTTGCAGGAGGCGGAGGAAAAAGAAAAGGCCTTGAAAGACCAGCTCCAGGAACTCGACAAGAGACTCTCCGAAGACCGTTCCAGCCTTTCCTCCCTGGAAGAGATCCAGAAACGGATGGAAGACGTCTCCTCGAAAGGGGCCAAGACCCTCCTGGGACAGTTTTTTACCCCCAAGGCCCAAAACGGGTCCACCTGCAAGCTGGTGGCCGACACGATTGAGATAGATCCCCAGTATGACCGGGCCCTTGAGGCCATCCTCAGGGATGAACTGGAATTCGTCCTGGTAGACAATCATGACACGGCGTTGAAGAGCCTCTCGTTTCTGAAGGAGCGAAACGCGGGAAGGAGCGGCCTGATCCCAAGGGACAGCCTGAACACGTGTGAAGACCCGTCGGCTGCATCGCAAAACACGGATCTTGCCCCCCTCTTGAATTACGTCCGTGCCCCCGAGAAGGAACGGAAGGTTTTATCCTGCCTTCTGAAGGATGTCTGGGTTGTAAAAGATTCCCAGCGCGCCGTCGAAATCCACAAGAGGAACGGCTTCTCCGGCGTCTTGGTCACTCTCGACGGAGATGTTTTTTATCCCAACGGCGTTATCGTGGGGGGAAGCGACGAACCCGGGGCGGGTGGAAGAATCGCGCGGAACCGAAAAATCGGGGAGTTGAAAAAGAGGATCAAAACCTTAGAGGGGAAAAGGGAGACCCTCGCCCGGCAGGTGGACATGGCGGCAAAGGCCACGGTCTCCATCCGGTCCCGGCTCGAAGAGGTGTCGGAAAAGGCCCGACGCCTCGAAACGGACATTCTGGGCCGAGAGAGAGAACTGGAAAGCGTCCGGAAGGACTGCGAGCGCGTGGACAAACAAGTGGAAATCCTGAAGGCCGAGATCGGCGAACTGCAACAGACCCTCGAGGCGGCGAAGGCCCAACAGGAAGAACTCCAGAATGTCTACGCGGAAAACCGGGAACGCCAGACAAGCCTCCGGGAAAAGACCCAGGAATTCGAGGAAAAGATCCAGGCGATGAAGGACCGCGTTGAAGAAAAGGCCCTCGCGGTAAATCAGCTGAAGATCGAAGAGGCGAAGATCAAGGAAAAGCTCCAGGGACTCCTTGAAAAACGCCCGACCCTCGGAGAAGAGATCGAGAAGCTGGGGCTTGAAATCGAACGAAAGCAGCAGAAATCCCGGGAGATCACCGAAAGTCTCAAGCAAATCGCGGGGGAGATCTCCACCCTCAAAGAGGAGATTCAAAGCTCCGAAGCGGCTCTTGAGGAACTACAGAAAGAGATAGAAACCAAAGAACTGAACCTGCGCCGCGAGAAAGAGAGGATCATGGCGCTGGAGGAGGAGAAGTCGGCCCTCCTCAAAGAGCTACAGGAGATGAAGGAGGAGGTTTCAGAGCGGAAACTCGAAATCACCCAAACCAAGATGGAAATCACCTCCCTCATCCAGGATATCAAGTCACACTACAACGTGGACCTGACGGTGGACGAGCTGCCGGAGCTGGAATCGGAGGAAGTGGGCCCCATCAGCGAGGAGGAAATTGCCGACCTGGAAGAAAAGCTCCGGCACATGGATGAAATCAACTTTGTCGCGGTTCAGGAGTTCGACGAGCTGAAGGAAAGGATCACCTTCCTCGAGCAACAGCGCTCGGATCTCCTGGAGGCGATACAAACCCTCACGGAAACCATCCAAAAGATCAACCGAACCACCACCATCCGCTTCAAGGAAACCTTCGACAAGATCCAGAAGCACTTTTCGGAACTCTTCGTCAAGCTGTTCGGAGGCGGGCGGGCGGAAATCCGCCTGACCGATCCCCACAACTACCAGGAAACGGGGGTGGAAATCTTTGCCCAACCCCCGGGAAAGCGTCTCCAGGTCATTCGTCTCCTCTCGGGCGGGGAAAAGGCCCTGGTCTCCATCGCCTTCCTCTTCGCCCTGTTCCTCACACGGCCCAGCCCCTTCTGCGTCTTGGACGAGGTCGACGCCCCTCTGGACGAAAGCAACATCAACAGGTTCAACAACCTGATCAAGGAACTCTCCGCCCTCTCCCAGTTTATCCTCATCACCCACAACAAGCGCACCATGGCCGCCGCGCAGTCCCTCCTGGGGGTCACGATGGAACAACCCGGCATCTCCAAGATTGTCAGCGTCTCCCTGGGAGACATTCCCTCGTGAAAAGGCCGGCCCTTTTCGTCTTCGACCTGGACGGAACCCTTGTGGACAGCCGGGCCGATCTCGCCAACGCGGCCAACGCCGCCCTGACCAAGCTGGGACTCCCCCCCCTTCCGGAGAGAACCATCATTTCCTACGTGGGGGACGGTATCGACGCCTTGATACGCCGATGCCTGACCCCTCAGCACGAGGCACGCCTCGACGAGGCCAAGGCCTACTTCGCGGAACATTACCGGGAACACTTCCTGGACCACACGGTTCTGCTGCCCGGGGTCCTGGAGACCCTCAGGGCCCTGAAACCCAGAAGTCTCCTGGCCGTTCTCACGAACAAATCGGAACCCTATGCCGTCAAGATTCTCGAGGGACTGGGAATCGCCCCCTTCTTCTCGGCGATCGTGGGGGAAAGGGACGGGCTCGTCCCCAAGCCGGATCCGAGAGCCCTGTCCGGCATCATGGAGGATTTGAAGGTTCCGAAAGATCAAACCCTCATGGTCGGGGACGGGAAAAACGACATTCTCGTCGCGAAAGAGGCGGGATGTTCGAGCTGCCTCGTCGCAGACTCCGAGGAGAAGGTGAAGGCCCTTATCCCCTACCATCCCGATATCGTTATTCGAAGCATGGGGGAACTCCCCGCTCTCTTCAAAAAGGCGTGAGATGACGGAAAACAGGAAAACGATCGAGCAGTTTTTCCCTACTCCCGAGGCCCGCTCGCGGGCCGCGAAGGCCATTGACAAAGAGGCCTCCGATTACCTGTCCCGATACCCCGCCGACCTCGTCTCGAAGGTTCGCCGGCTGAAGGCCGCCGGGCTTTCCCTGAAAGAGATTTCCGAAAAACTGGGAGGAGATCCCCGCATTCCAGGAATCGCGATGCATCTCGCGGTCAAGAACCAGGCCAAGGCCATCGGAGACCTCCGATGACCCACGATGAAATACGTGAACTCATCGAGACCCTTCGCGAGTTCATCAAGCGGTTCAAGGAGCCCATTGTGACGGAGGTCGCCCGTAGGCGGCGCTCCCCCTTCGCCGTCCTCATCGCCACGCTTATCAGCCTCCGGACGAAAGACGATGTGACACGAGAGGCCTCCCAAAGGCTTCTCGCCCTGGCGGATACCCCGGAAAAGATGGTTCAGCTCCCCATACCGGTTCTCGAAAAGGCCATCTACCCGGCGGGTTTTTACCGGACCAAGGCCCGAAGGATCCACGATATCTGCGAGATCCTGATCGACAAATACGGCGGCCGGGTCCCCGACACCCTGGACGAATTGGTGAAACTGAAGGGGGTAGGCAGGAAAACCGCCAACCTCGTCATCACGCAAGGATACGGGAAGCTGGGAATCTGTGTCGATACCCACGTGCACCGGATCTCCAATCGCCTGGGATTGGTAAAAACCAAAACCCCGGATAAAACCGAGATGGCCCTCAGAAAAATCCTGCCCAAGGAGTTCTGGATAGAATACAATGACCTGCTGGTTACCTTCGGACAGAACCTATGTACCCCCATTTCGCCTTTTTGCAGCCGATGCCCCGTGACACACCTGTGCAAGCGGATCGGAGTGAAAAGCACCAGATGAACGGAAAATCTCGCATGTTGACAAAATTTTTAACTTGAATAACATGGGACAAGGTGTCAGTATGAGAATGGGTAACCCTAAATGTCTCACCGAACGGTGAAAATGGCAGGTAACGCCTTTGATGAAATTCCTTAGGAAAAAACTTCCTTCCACATTCCTCATCTGCCCGGCCGTAACGGTTGTACTGCTTCTTTCCTTTTTTGTCCCTCCGGCCCGCGCGACCACCCACGTGGTGCTGAAGAAAATCGAGATCAAGGAACTGCCGAGGTTCATCAGGTTAAGATTCCTGTTCAAGAAAAATTTTCCGGACAAGATAGGAAGTTACCAACGGGGAAAGGCCCTCACCCTCCTCTTCCGAGGGACCACGAACGGGCTTTCCCACAACGTCGTCCACGCGAAATCGAAGGGGATCATAAAGGACATCCGGATCTTGAGATACAAGAGGGGCATGAGGGTCGTCATCAATCTCAAAGATCCGAACATCGAGTTCGTGAGGTATCAAAGGCGTTCCCCGCCCCAGGTCGTTGTAAGCCTGAGGAAGGCGAAGCACCCCAAAAAACGAACCACGCAGGTAGCCAAGGCATCGCCGAAACCCAAGAAGGCGAAACCGAAGACGGTATCTCCCAAAACTCCCCCCGTCAAGAAGGAACCTCCTCCGTCCTTGGAAAAGGCTCCGAAAAAGCCGGTTGAGAAGGAAGCCAAGACCGTTAAAGAAAAACCCAAGGAGGAAAAGACGGAAGAAAAGACCGCCCCGCCGAAAAGTAAAAAGGTGGAAAGGGTGGCGAAAATCGAACCCGAAGATTTGAAAAAGGCTTCCAAGGTCTCTTTACCCCCCATACAAGCGGGAGCAAAGCGGAAAAAGAAATCTTACCTCTTGCTCTCGACCTTCCCGCCATCCGATAACCCTCAGACAGCGGCCCTTTTTACGAAGGCAGAAAAGGATTTTTCAGAGGGAAACTACAAACGCGCCGCCCAGAGGTTCAAGGCGGTCATGAAGGAGGCACCCCGCACGCGGGAAGGGGAAGCCGCCGCCTTCTACTGGGCCAAGTCCCTCTATCTCGGAAGGAAAAAGGAAAAGATCCTCGAGGTTCCGAAGGCCTACGAAGAAATTCTCAAGGAATATCCCGATGCGCCGTGGAGATACGAGGCTTTGAGGGATCTCATGTCTCTCTATGCGAGCCTCAAGCAATACAGCCTCGCCATCAAGACGTGTCGGGACATTATGAAACAGTATCCCCATTCCCCCAGGGCGGAAAACGCCCTCTTTTACATGGGAAAGTTCCAGCTGCTCACGCACAATCATACCCAAGCCATTTCCGTGCTTCAGACCTACCTCAAAAGATACCCAAAAGGGAATTATGTCAGGGAGGCCACCTTTTCCCTCGGAGACGCCTTCTATTTCAACGGGGACATCCAAAAAGCGGCCGACACCTACCAAACCGCCCTGACACGGTGGCCCCTCTCCACCCCGACAGAGATCAAAACCTTGGTAAACATCGCCCTGGCCTTCGCGAAATCCGGTCACACCGACCGAGGTCTGGACCTCCTCTTCGACGCCCTGAACATCTCGGCGACAGAGGGGGAAAAGCCCTTCCTCATGCTCAATATCGCCAACCTATATGTAAGAGACAAACGGATCCGCGAAGCCCTGATTGTCTATTCAAAGATCAAGGCCCAGTATCCCGACACGCAGGAGGCGGCCCTGAGCATCAAGGAACTGTCCCGCCTCTCCAGGAAATATCCGGAGGCCAAGAGCGAGGGGTTTTAACTACTCCCCGTGATAGAGGATCCTGTAAACCTCTTCCGGGGAACCCGCCCGGAGGAGTTGCTGGTTGAGTCCCTCTTGACTGAACATCCGGGATATCTTCATCAAAACCTGTAAATGGGAGGCAAGCTGGTCCCCATGGACCGCCGTCAGGAGGATGATGTGGGCCTTGTTCCCGTCGATCGCGTCGAAATCGATCCCCTCCTTCGAAATTCCCATGACCCCCATGATGGGGCCGCTGCCCTCAAGGACCCCGTGGGGGATGGCCAGCCCATGACCAATACCCGTCGTCATGGATTTTTCTCTCTCTACCACCGAACTCAAGAGGGCCTCGCGCTGCTCATCGGAAAGCCCGTAAACCTTCGCGAGATGCGCGACCAGTTCCTCGATGGCCTCCCATTTGTCCTTCGCGTGGAAGTTTAAGCGCACACCCTCCGGGAGGAGAAATCCCATGACGGGATGAAGGTCCTTCCCGGCCTCGTTGGCCATCCTCAGAGTAATCTCCGCCAAAACGGGACCCACCATCTCGTGGATGGCGACGGCGGCGACGATAATCGCCGTGATCGTGGGGGAATACACCGCGCAGCAGGGTTCCTCCTGGATCAGGATGATCAAGCCGAGGGCGATCCCCGCCTGAGGGAGAAGGGCCAGGCCGGCAAGGTTTCGAAACACGGCGGGGGCCCGACACAACAGGCCGCTGATAAACGTCCCGAGCCACTTCCCCGCGAAACGGGACAGGATATACAAGATTCCAATCACCCCCACGGAGGGGAGCAAGCTCAGCTTAAGGTGGGCCCCCGCGAGGGTAAAAAAGGCCGTGTAGATAAT
>CAZKUZ010000032.1:0-14802 GCA_964556045.1 uncultured Thermodesulfobacteriota bacterium
TCGGCGTATATTTTCAGGGCCATCGCATCGGCCTTTCCTCGAATCGTCTCTGATTTTTTATAGGCCTCCGCCAAGATGATGGTGCGTTCCTTGTCGGCCTCGGCCCGGATCCTGAGCTCAATCTCCTTCCCTTCCGACCGGTAACGCATCGCCTCCCGCTGCCGCTCCGCCCGCATCCGTTCATAGACGTGCTTTTCGTTCTGGGGAGGCAAGTCCGCCCGCTTGATGCGGACATCGATGACTTCGATCCCGTAATCCTTCGCGATGGCATTGGATCGGGCCGTGACTTCCTTCATGATAACGTCCCGCTTGAGGGAAACGACCTCGGTCAGGGTGTTCTTTCCCAAGATCACCCTGAGTTGCGAATAGATGATATCGTCCAGTCTGGCCTGGGCCCCGACGATATTCCGGACCGTCTGATAAAACACGAGAGGCTTGGTAATCCGCCACTTGGAATAGTTGTCCACCACGAGGTTCTTCTTGTCCGAGGAAAGGATCTCGGCCGGGGCCGCGTCATACTCGAGAACCCGCTTTTCGAAGGTCAACACGTTCTGAAGAAACGGAATCTTCATGTAGAGGCCCGGCTCACGAAGAACCCTCACGGGCTTTCCCAACTGGAGGACGATGGCCTGCTGCGTCTGATCGACGATAAAGAAGGCCTGATTAATCCCGAACAAGGCGATCAGTATGATAATGATGATGACGACTACTTTGCTTCTCAAGCTATCCCTCGCCTATGGCTTTGGTGGCCTACTGGTGGAGACAACCCCCTCGAGGGGCAGCAGAGGGAGGACCTTTCCACCGATTTTGGGGTCCACGACGATCTTTTTCGCCTTGGGAAGAACCTTTTCCATGGTCTCAATATAGAGGCGCTTTCTCGTGATATCCTTGGCCGACTTGTATTGTTCATATACCTGGAGGAAGCGGCTGGCGTCCCCTTCCGCCTCGGCAACCTTCGACTTCAGGTAGCCTTGAGCCTCGTTCAGGATCTTCTCCGCCTGCCCTTTGGCCTTGGGAATGATATCATTTCGATAGCCCTGGGCCTCGTTGATGTACTTGATCTTGTCTTCCTTCGCGCTCGCCACATCCTTGAAGGCCTGCATGACCTGTTCGGGCGGGTGAACATCCTGGAGCTGAACGGCGACCACCATGATACCCGCCTTATATTTGTCCAAGATACCCTGCAAGAGCTTCTTCGTGTCCTGCTGAACCTTGTACTTCCCCGTCGTCAAGATCTCATCGATGTTGTTCTTCCCGACGATCTCCCGGATCGCCGCCTCGGTCGCGTCCTTGACCGTCTTGGGAATGTTATAGACGTTGAAAAGATAGTCCACGGGGTCCTTGACCTTGTACTGGACGATCAGGTCCATGTCCACGATATTTTCGTCTCCCGTCAGCATCAGGGATTCCTTCGGGACGCTCCGATACCGGGCGGGCGGGCCCGGGTCAATGGTGCGGAAACCGATCTCGATACGCTTGACTTCCGTGACCTTGGGTTTAATCACCGTCTCCACGGGATAGGGAATATGAAAGTGGGGACCCGGCTTGGTCGTGTAGATATACTTGCCGAAACGTTTAACGACACCGACCTCATCCGGGGCAACGATATAAATACCGCTGGCCAACCAGATAATCAAAAGTATGACGAGGATGATCCAGCCCCCTGGCAGCCGCCCCTTCATCTTCTGCTTCACCTGACGAAAGGCGTCTTCTACCTGCTGGAATCCCTCCGGTGTCTGATGATCGGTGCCCTTAAATTGATCCCAATCCAAAGATGATCCCCCTTTACGTAGAGATTTTATAGGCCTTTACCTACCAAGTTGTCAAGGGAAACTTTGAGACAAAAAATCAACTTTAATGTAGAAAAACGCCCTATCCGCCTATAGACAAAAGAAAAATTAAAAATACACAAAAAGATAATTTTATTCTTGACTTTTGCGAAGAGCGGGATTAAATATGAACCATGATTCATAAAATGAACAGTGATACAGACATCACCAAGAGATCCGCCGACGTGATCCAGCGCCGGAAGGAGCGCGAAAAAAACCAGCGCCGGAAGAAGATTCTGAAGGCCGCGGAAAAGGTCTTTGCGAAAAGGGGGTTTCAGGGCGCCACCATCCAGGAGATCGCCCTGGAAGCCGAGCTGTCCGTGGGCACCATCTACAACTTCTTCTCCGGAAAAGACGCCCTCTATTCCAAGATTCTCACCACCCACCTCGACGAGATGAGGGAAAAGGTCCTCCGTCACATCACCCCCATCGGCAACGTCAAGGAACGGCTCAAGGCCATGTTGTTTTTCCAGAGTGAATTCATAGAAAAAAACAGAAATTTCTTTATCATCTTTTTCAGGGATCAAAGCCGCTTCCCGTGGGCGCCGGCCAAGGATCTCGAGAAGGAGGTCTCGTTGAGATACGAACGGTTTCTCGAAACCTTACGGGACATTTTTGAAGAAGGAATCGAAAAGGGAGTTTTCAAGCCCTTACCGCCCGAGGACCTCGCCGAGGCCTGGGGCGGGCTTTGCAACGCCTTTTTTTTCAAGTGGTTGACGGAAAAATCGAAGTGGCCTCTTAAATCCAAGGTCATGACCATTTATGAAATTTTCATGAACGGAGTCGGAAAATGAAACACAGGCTTTACCTTCTTTCCCTCCTTCTTTTGACGGGACTTCTCCTCCCGGGTCGAAACGGGTTGGCGAAAGAGCCGCCGGTCCTCACCCTCAATGAGTGTATCGAGATCGGCTTGAAGCAGAACCTGAAATTGAAGGCATCCCAGTATTCCATCGAAAGGGCCAAAAGCCTGGCAAAGGCGGCCCATGCCGACTTCTTCCCCAAGCTGCAGGTCCACGGCAGCTATCGGTGGCTCGACAACCCCACGAAAATCGATATCCCCGAAATCACCATCCATACCCCCATGGGGCCCCTTGTTTCGCCTCGCACCATCGTTTCCGAGGCGGACCGGAACTCCGCCATCGTGACCACGAGCCTCGTTCAGCCGATCTTCACTGGAGGCGCTCTGACGGAGCAGTACAATTTAGCCAAGCTGGAGGCCAAACGAGAAACTTCCCAATTCGAGAACAATCGTCAGGCCCTCATCGAGGCCATCAAGTTCGCCTACTTCGAGCTGGTCAAGGCCCAGAAGGTCTATTACCTTGCTGTCAAGTTCTCCGAGCAGCTCGCCGATCACCTGAAAAGGGCGAAGGCTTTTCTCGACGAGAATATCATTCCGCTCAACGATTTCCTCCAGTCCAAGGTCACCCTCTCCAACGCCCGTTTAAACGTCATCAAGGCGAAAAACGGCAAAAAGATCGCCCAGTCCTACCTGAACCTGCTCCTCAACCGGGACATCAATCTTCCCATACGTCCCGAAACCGAATTTCCCATGCCTCCCCTCTCCCGGCCACTCTCCTTCTTTCAGGACTTAGCCCTCGCCTCACGGCCCGACCTGAAAAGCCTGATGACCCGGGTAAACCAGGCCAAATCGGCCGTCCGGCTCGCCAAAAGCAGCTACTATCCCCATATCGCCCTCAGTGTCAACTACCGGGAACTCACCGACAACTCGTTCGAGGAGGACTCGGCCAGTGTCCTGGTCACGGCGAACTGGTCCATCTTCGAATGGAACAAGAGAAAGTGGCAGGTAAGCGCGCAGAAGGCCAGGCTGGAGCAGGCCATGATCCTGGAAAGCCAGATGAAACAACAGATCCTTCACGAGGTCAAAACCGCCTACCTCGACGCAAAAGCGGCCTATAAGCGGGTTCAGACCATCAAGGATTCCGTGGAGCAGGCCAAAGAGAACCTCCGGATCAACAATCTCCGTTACCAAGAGCAAGTGGCCACCTCAACGGACGTCATCGACGCGCAAACCCTCCTCCTGCGGACGGAGGTCAATCTGACCATCGCGAAAATCGATTACTTGAAGGCCTTGGCAGCCCTGGAAAAGGCCATTGGAAAACCCCTGAAGGAGGATCTGCTGTGAAAAGATTTTTTACCACACTCCTCGTTCTGGCCTTTATCGCCGGCGCTGGATGTAAAGCAAAACAGGAGAAACAAGCTGAAAAAAAGGCCGAGAAACCGATTCCCGTAAGGATAACCGAGGTTCGAGCGAAAGATCTGTGGGTCACGGTCTCCTCCGTGGGAACCGTAAAGCCAAACCTCATGGTTGTCGTCAAGCCCAAGATTCCGGGAAAGATCGTCAAAATCCACGTGGATGAGGGGGACAAGATAAAGAAAGGCGACGTCCTCATCGAGCTGGACCCGGAAGACTATGAACTCGCGGTCAAAAACGCCCGGGCCGCCTTGAAGGCCGCCCAGTTCGCAAACGAAGAGGCGAAGGTAAGTCTGAAGGAAACCGAGGAAGACTGGAAAAGGTACAAACGGCTCTACGAGAAAAAGGTCATCGCAAAGCAAAAGTGGGATCACATGAACGCGGGATACCACAAGGCAAAGATCTTGAAGGACCTCACGGCCGCCAAGGTATCAAGGGCAAAGGTCGCCTTGGAAATGGCCCTGACAAACCTGAAAAACACCAAACTCATCGCGCCTTTTGATGGCATCGTGGCCAAGCGCCTCGTGGACCCGGGAGACAGGGTCTATACCATGCCGCCAACGGCCCTGCTCGTCGTGATGGACATCTCCAAGGTCAAGGTCGTCACGGATGTCCCCGAAAGGGACATGGAAAACGTTCATCTCCACGCGGAGGCCGATATAAGATTCGATGCCTTACCGGGAAAGACCTTCACGGGCAAAATAACCAAGATCTACCCGGATGTGGATCCCGTCACCCGGAACTTCACCGTCGAGATCGAGCTGGACAACCCGGGGCAGAAACTCCGTGCGGGCATGTTCGCCCACGTGCAGATTAAAACGAAAAGGATTCGGGGGCTGGTCATCCCGCGGAGCGCCATGCTCAAGATCCCGGGAACCGGGGTCTTCTACGCCTTCAAGGTCGAAGGCAAGACCGTTAAAAAGGTAAACCTCGAAACGGGGATCACCGAGGGCAACCTCGTCCAGATCATCAAGGGTCTCCAGGAAGGTGACAGGGTCGTCACGGTGGGGAATACCCGTTTGAGAACCGGAACGAAGATCGAAATCGTCGAGGGGGAAAACCACGAATGAAACTCCCGGAATTTTCCGTCCGACGCCGCGTTACCATCACCATGATCTTCCTCGCCATCCTCATCTTCGGGATCCTCTGCCTCAAGCGCCTGAAGCTCGACATGCTCCCCAAGATCACCCCCCCGGTAATCAGCGTCATCACCTTCTATCCCGGCGCCAACGCCTCGGACGTGGAATCGAACGTGACCAAGTACCTCGAGGACGAACTGACCACCGTCAACAACCTGGACAAGATCTCTTCCATCTCCAAGGACAACCTCTCGGTGGTCAACTGCACCTTCAAGTGGGGCACCAACCTCGATACCGCCTCCAATGACGTCCGTGACAAGGTGGACCTGGCCAAGCCCCGCCTGCCGGACGACGTGGAAAAGAGCCTTATCTTCAAGTTCAGCAGCTCCAGCTTCCCCATCGTCATCGCGGCCATCACGGCCACGGAAAGCTACCCGCAGCTCTATCAGATCACGGATAAAATGATCGCCGACCCGTTGAAACGGGTCCCGGGCGTGGGAACGGTCATCCTCCGGGCGGGCCTGGAGAGACAGATCAACGTCTTTCTCCACAAGGACAAGCTGGAGGCCTACGACATCTCCGTTCAGAAACTCAAGGCCATCTTAAAGGCGGAAAACCTCAATCTTCCCGCCGGAAACCTCAAAACGGGGCGCTTCGATTTCAACCTGAGAATCGTGGGGAGGTTCAAGGATCCCAAAGAATTGAACAATCTCGTCATCGGACAACACAAGGGGCACGTCCTCTACCTCCGGGACGTGGCCACCATCCAGGACAGCTTCAAGGAACAGATCGAAAAGGCGTGGGGAGACGGCCGTCCCGGCATGGTGTTGATGATCCAGAAGCAGTCTGAGGCCAACACGGTGGAAGTAGTCGATGCCGTCATGAAGAAATTCAGGGACATCCAGAAACGGATTCCCCATGACGTGAGAATCAAGATCATCATCGATTCGGCGAGGGATATCCGTAATTCTATCCGGGACCTCTCCAAAACGGTCTATTTCGGCGGCCTCCTCGTCATCATCATAACCCTGCTCTTTCTCAGGAAGGTCCGCTCCAGCCTGATCATCGCCCTGACCATCCCGTTTTCCCTGATCATCGCCTTCATCTTTCTCTACATTTTCGACTACACGATTAATATCATCTCCATCATGAGCCTTTCCATCGCCATCGGGATGGTGGTGGACAACGCCATCGTCGTCCTCGAAAACGTCATGCGGCATATCGAAGAGGGAGAGTCTCCCCACTCGGCCTCCGTCTTCGGGGCCTCCGAGGTGGGCCTGGCCATCTCCGCCTCCACCTTGACCACGGTGGTGGTCTTTATCCCCCTCATCTTCGTGAAGGGAATCAGCGGAATCATCTTCCACCAGTTGGCCGCGGTCGTCACGATCACCCTCCTGGGCTCCCTGTTCACCTCACTCACGTTGACACCCATGCTGAGTTCCGCCTGGCTCGATCAAGGCGGCAAGGAGAAAAAGAAAAACCTCTTCTCTCTCCTCTTCGTGCTGGGGGAAAAGATCCTGACCTTTTTTGAGAACATCTACACCGCCATCCTCTCGTTCTCCCTCTCCCACCGCTGGCTCATCATTCTCGTGGGGATCGTCATCTTCGGTATCTCCATGAACCTCCTGCGGTTTACCGGCTCCGAGTTCATCCCGAGCATGGATTCCGGTGACATGGAGGTCAATTTCAGGCTCAAAGAGGGAACGCGCCTGGAAGAGACGGAGAAGGTGGCCAAACGTATCATGGAGATCTTCGAGAAGGAGATCCCCGAGATGGACAACTACTACGCCCTCGTGGGCCAGAGCCGGGAAGGCGTGGCCACGGCCCTCGGCTTCGAAGAGGGAAGCTACGTGGGCCGTGTCGGGGCCAAGCTCGTCCCGAAGAGCCAGCGAAAACGCTCCGTCAAGGAGGTGGCCAACGCCGTCCGAAAGGACATCGAGAAAATCCCCGGAATCAAATACCTCGCCATACAGGTGGTCAGCCCCGTGGAAAAGCTCTTCTTCGGAGGCGGACGGAAACCCATCTCCCTCGAGGTTTTGGGAAGCAACTCCAAAACCATCACGGAGATCGCCCACAGGCTCAAGGCGATGGTGGAAAAGATCCCGGGCGCGGTGGACGTCACCACCTCCGAGCGGGGATACCGCCCGGAGATCTGGATCCGGTTGGACCGTCAGAAGGCCGCCGTTCTCGGCCTGAACATGGCCCTCGTGGCGGACACCGTCCGCACGGCCTTCTTCGGGAACGATCCCACGAAGTTCAGGGACGCGGGAGACGACTACGACATCTTCGTCCGGCTTTCGGAGAAGGATCGTCGAACGCTCAAGGACATCGGCAATCTCACCGTCTATGCCGCCACCGGCAAACCCATCAAGCTCAAAAACGTGGCCGTCATCACGCAGAAATACGGCCCCATCCAGATTGACCGGAAGAATCGCCAGCGCATCGTCACGGTGGACGCCGATACCTACGGCAGGTCCATGGGGGAAGTCATGGAGGACATTCGGAAAAAGCTCAAGGACTTCCCTATCCCCCCCGGCGTCGAGATACGCGAAGGCTCGGACGTGGAGGAACAGCAGAAATCGTTCAGGGACCTGAGGCTTCTCTTCCTTCTCGGACTCGTCCTCGTCTTCATGGTCATGGCCGCCCAGTTCGAGTCGTTCCGGGATCCCTTCGTCATCATGTTCGCCGTGCCCTTCGCCCTGGTCGGCGTCGTCTGGGCCTTCTACCTCACCCATACAACCTTGAATCTCATGTCGTTCATCGGCATCATCATGCTGATCGGTATCGTGGTCAACAACGCCATTGTCCTCGTCGACTACACGAACATCCTGAGAAAGCGGGGCATTGCCCTCTTCGAGGCCGTCAAGGTCGCGGGGACACGGAGGCTCCGGCCCGTCCTGATGACCACCTTTACCACCATCTTTGGGATGCTCCCATGGCGTTGAGCCGCGGAGAGGGATCCGAGGCCTGGAACCCCATGGGTATCACGGTCATCGGGGGATTGATGGTTTCCACCTTCGTTACGCTCTTGATCGTCCCCGTCCTCTACACCTATTTCACGAGAAAAGACATGAGGAAGGCGTTAAAATGAAATTGATCATGGTTATTTTCGACGCGGACAAGGAAGAAATCATCCACGAAATCCTATTGTCATCGGGCGTTGAAGGGTTTACAACATGGGGGCCGGTTTTCGGAAAGGGGGCCCATACCGACCCCCGGATGGGAACCCAGGTCTGGCCGGGCGAAAACCAGGCGCTGATAACGGCCGTTTCCGAGGACCAGGCCGCGAAACTGAAGGACGCCTTTTCAAGGCATCCCGGCGTAAAGGCAGGCGTCAAGGTCTTCGAATTCGAAACCAACACCTGGCTTTAAACAAGGAGAAGTCATGGATACCCTTTTCTACCCCGAAAGAGTCGTCGTCATTGGGGTCTCGGAGCGAGAAACCAATCTTGGAAAGCTCATTGCGGAAAACCTCTTCGATTTCGGCTTTCACGGCGAAATCTTCCTGGTAGGTCGTCACGGCGGGGTCCTGCTGGGACACAGAATCCTGACATCGGTCCAGGAGCTTCCGGAGGGCATCGATGTGGCCATCATTCTCACGCCGGCGAAGACCGTCCCCGACATCGTGGACCAGTGCGGACAGAAGGGAATCAAATGGCTGGTCATCGAGACCGGCGGGTTCCGTGAATTCTCGAAAGAGGGCGAGGCGTTAGAGGCCAAACTTCTAAAGATAGCAAGAAAATGGGGAATCCGTTTCGTCGGGCCCAACGGCATAGGCATCATCAACATGGAAAACGGGTTCTGTTGTCCCTTCGTCAGCTTGAAAGGTTTTGTCACAAGACCGGGGCGCATCTCCATCCTCGCCCAGAGCGGCGGGGTCACCCTGACCTACCTTCACCAGCTTTCCAGCATGAACGTTCGCCCCAACAAGCTCGTCAGCATGGGAAACAAGCTCGACCTGACCGAAATCGACTACCTGAATTACCTTGAGAAAGACGCCAACACGGAAATCATCGGGCTGTACCTGGAGAGTATCCAGCACGGCAGGGAGCTGATGGACTTCGCCAGGCGTTCCTCCAAGACGATCCTTCTCCATAAGTCGAACACGGGACGGGCAAGCCGGCAGATCGCCAAGTTCCACACCGCCGCCCTCGCCACCGACGACCGCATCGTGGACGCCGCGGCCAAGCAGTCCGGGATCGTCAGGGTCAGAAACTTCCGGCAATTCGTCCACAGCGCCATGATCCTCACCCTCCCCCCCATGCGTGGCAACAATCTGGTCATCATCTCGCGATCCGGAGGGATCGCCATCGTGGCGGCGGATCTCGCCGAGGAACACGGGTTCAATCTCGTGCCCTTCCCTGAAATTTTCCTGAAGAAAGTAAGAGAAATCTTTCGGGCGAAGGTCATCAATCCCACGAATCCCCTCGACCTGGGTGACCTTTTCGACTTCGAGCTCTACACGAAAATCCTCGAATACACGATTCAGAGGAGAGACGTGGACGGGATCATGTTCCAGCATGGCGCCATCAGCGACATGGAGAAGGCCGCTTCCAGGCGACTCATCGACGCGGTCATGAACCTCTCCAACCAGTATCGAAAACCCATCGCCTTCCGCTATCATACCGATGACACGGAACTGGCCGCCGTGCGGCAGATCTTCCCCTTCCCCATCTTCACCGAGCCGGAAGACGCCATGGAAGCCTTGGCCATCTCCCGGGACCACTACAAACGGAAACACCGGGAAATCGTCCTCTCTCCCGAATCGAAGACCGACAAAAAGGCGGTCCGGCACATCCTCGACGCCTCGAAAAGTGCGTTCCTTTCCATGGATGAAGGGTTCCGGCTCCTTGAGGCCTGCGGCATTCCCGTGGCCCCCTACCGCGTGGTTTCAAACCCAAAGGAGGCAAAGGAAGCGGGTGAAGACATCGGGTACCCCATCGCGGTTAAAGTCATGACGACCGAGCCCATCCACAAGACCGACATGGACGCCCTCGCCCTGGACCTCACCTCCCCCTCTTCGCTCGAAAAGGCCCTCGAAAATTTTCAAGAAACACATGAACTTAAAAGTATAACTAAAGGCTATCTCATACAGAAAATGATCAAACAAGGGACGGAAATAATCCTGGGCGCGAAACGGGACGAGGCCTTCGGTGCCACGGTTATGGTCGGACTGGGAGGGATCTTCGCGGAGATCTTCGACGACGTGGCCCTCCGGGTCGCCCCGCTGACCTATACCGACGCGGAAGAAATGATAGAGGAGCTGAAAGGACACAAGCTTTTTACCGGGTTCCGGGGCAGGCCTCCGCTCGACAGGAAGGCCCTCATAGACGCGATCCTATGTCTATCGGACCTCATGATAACCTTCCCCACTGTTCGCCAGGTGGACATTAACCCGCTGAAACTCTTAGAAAAAGGGAAGGGATGTTATGCCGTGGATGTACGGGTTGAGATAGAATCTACCCCTCGATCTTGAGGAGAGCATCTATCGCCTTTGAAATGTCTTCGATCATAAAGGGTTTCTGAATAAATCCCATGACCCCTTCCGTCATCAATTCGTGGACCTCTCCGTCCATGGCGAATCCGGTCGCCAGCAGGGCTTTTACGTTGGAATCGATCTTTTTCAGCTCCCGGAACATCTCTTTGCCATCCATGACGGGCATGTTCATGTCGAGAATCACCAGATCGATCTCATCCTGGTGTTTCTTGTATTCCTTGATTCCCTCTTCACCGTTCTCCGAAAGCAACACCTCGTAACCAAGATATGCAAGGACATCCTTCATCATCTCTCTGAAAACGTCCTCGTCATCCACCACGAGGATCTTTCCCTTCCCATGGACCGTGCCGTTCTTTTTCACACCATCATCCTCTCCTCTGCGCTGAGGTGCATACTTGGCTGGCATAAAAACCTTGAAGGTTGTCCCGCGCATGAGTTCGCTTTCCACCCGGATCCCGCCCCCGTGATTCCTCACAATCCCATAAGCCATGGAAAGCCCAAGACCCACGCCTTTCCCCGTTTCCTTTGTGGTAAAAAAGGGTTCAAAGATATGTTCTTTGACAAACTTATCCATTCCAACCCCGGTATCCGTTACGTAAACGGCGATGTAGTGATCGCCATGCCCATAACCGAGGAGATCCGTCGGAATTTCTTCATTCGAGACTTCCCTCGTTTTAATAAGCAGGTCACCTCCCTCAGGCATGGCCTGAACCCCGTTCAGACATATATTCATGATGACTTGCTCCATCTGCGAAGAATCCCCTTCCATCATGGGGAGATTTTCTTCCAAGTCCGTAATAATATTAATTTTCTTCGGAATTGAGCGACCAAGCAACCTAAGGACATTCTGGACCACCTCATTCATATCCACAGGCTTCAACTCGAACCTGCCGCGCCTGGAAAACGCAAGGAGCTGTCTGACGAGATCCGAGGTTCGTCCCAGGGAGTTTTCGATTTTTTCCAAAATCGCATAGTGGGAATCACCTTCCGTATGCTGCTCCTTGAGGAGAGAAAGATATCCCATGATTCCGCCGAGAATATTATTAAAATCATGGGCAATCCCTCCGGCCAGCGTTCCGATGGCCTCCAGCTTCTTGGCCTGGAACAGTTCCCGCTCCAGTTCCTTTGTCCTTGTGATGTCGGCCCCGATACTGAGCACCTCCCGGAGGTTTCCTTTTTCATCCCTGATAGGCTGGTTTCTCCAGGCGATATAGACTTCCCGGCCATCCTTGGTAATGTTGGTGTTCTCATTTTCGTGATACTTTTCAGGGCTCAGACAGACATCCCGAAACATGTCTCTCAACTTCTCGCTGTTTTCCCCGGTTGCGGGGATGATCGTTCCCACAATATTCTTTCCAACCAGCTCCTCGCGCGTGAAACCAAAGAATTCCTCCCCAAATTTATTAATGAAGGTAACTATTCCGTCCGGAGTGTGACGGAGCATGATCACGTTGGTATTTTCAACAACCTCCCGGTATTTCCGTTCGCTTTCTTCCAGGGCCTTCTGCGCCTTTTTCTGGGGAGTCATGTCGTGAACCATGGCCACAAGAAGGTGCTTCTTTTTGACCTCGATGCTGTAGAGGCTGACAATGGTATCGAAGGTTGAACCATTCAACCTGGAATGCTGCCACTCAAACCGCTGAGGGATTCCCTTCAGGGCTGCTCTTATCTTTTCCAAGGCCTTTTCTTTCGAAAGGCGACCATCCGGCTGCCTTGCGGGAGAGAAAAGATAAGGCGGCTTTCCTACGATATCTTCCTTTTTGCACCCGAATATCTCAAGTGTTTTGGGGTTACAGTCGATGAAAACCTCATCCTCCATCAAGAAGATGGCGTCTTCGGCGTTCTCGAAAAGTGTGCGATAGAGGGCCTCCCTCTCCTTGATCTCTCTCTCCATACGCCTCTGGAGCGACACATCCCGTGCCACGCCGCGAACACCGACAGGAACGCCATTACGAGTTACCAACTTGCTGTGATACTCGAGAATATGGGTGCTATTCTGCTTATCCATCACCACCATAACACCTTTGAGCTCACCCTTCTTTATGATTTCCGAGATATACGCGTCAAACTCATGGCGATATTTCGGATGGATAAATTCGGGGACCTTGTGTCCCAGCATATCTTCTTCGCTCAAGCCCAAAAGCGACTTCACGGCCGAATTGACCTCGATAAACCTCCCATCAAGATCATGAAAAAAAATAAAGTCCGGTATCTCGTTCATTATTTCCTTGTAAGTAATCTGTTCCATGACTGAACTTACCACCTTGTGATCGATTAATTTTTCTTTTCTTTTTGCCGTCTTCAAATGTTTCATAACCCCGTGTTTTTTGTTCTCAACATTTTGTATATAGCAATATACATGCCATCACACATAAATGTTCCCGCGCCTTACGACATTAAAGATTTCTTGCCAAATATTGTCACTTGCAAGAAACACTGCATGACAAATTTTGTCATTTGTATGCACATTATACGTGCGCCGCGGGCGCACATGGACAAGTGATTGAAAATCAAAATAATTCAGGAACTAAAAACTGAATTTCCGAAAACAGCGGGCAGAAAAGCGGCTACCAGACTGCTTGCTTTACCCGCGCATCTCGTTTTCCGGGTCGTGCACAAGCCGAGCTACATCACAAACCCCATCAGGAGGGAAGTGATAGAATTTATAATGGGAAAAATGACATAATCCACGACACGCGTGAATATGAGAAGCACAAGGATCAGCATTCCATAACGCTCGAGACGGGCGTATTTCATGGCCGCTTCCATAGGCAACAGCCCCTCCAAAATCCTGCTCCCGTCCAACGGGGGAACGGGAATAATATTGAAAACCGCAAATCCCACGTTGATCACAATTCCCACCTTGAACATGAGGGCCAACGGAGTCAAAATCGATATGAGTAAGGTCGATCTCGGCGAAATGGGGAGCATGAGAAGCAATTTCAGCAAGAGTGCGAATCCAATGGCCATTAAGATGTTCATGGCGGGACCCGCCACGGCCACCCAGGCCATTCCCTTTTTGGGGTCCTTGAAGTTGAAGGGGTTGACGGGGACCGGCTTGGCCCATCCGATCATCCGGGTGACCAGAAACACGATCGTCCCGAGGAGGTCGAGGTGTTTGATGGGATTCAAGGTCAGGCGTCCCGCATCTTTGGCCGTGTTGTCCCCCAGTTTATAGGCAACCCACCCGTGCGCGACTTCATGAAAGGTGACCGCCATGAGGATGGGAACCACCATGATACTGATCTGCTGGATAATATGATTCAAATTCAAGATTTAATTCCTTTCTCTTGGTAGTATTTGAGCTTCATAGGTATTCAGGGCTTGAGTTTCCCGTCCTTAACGTGCTTGACGATCCATGAAATCTCGCCTTCCTTGCTCGAGATCTTGCCGTCCAAGCGCAGTTTCAAAAGGGCTCGGAAGATTTCCTGATACACGGGGCCCTGGGGAATTCCAAGGTTCTTCAAGTCATTCCCCTTCAGGGCAATCTTGACTTTGCTGTACTTCGTCACATAGGCGGATATCTCTCGCTTGACCGCGCGGCTGTCCGCTTTCGCCAACATGAAGAGGATCGTGTTGATATGGAGGGGATTCAGTTTTTCATAGACGCAACTCGGAGGGCATTTCCCCGACTTCAGCTTCTTTTTCAGCTGCCCCAGACAGATCATCCCCTCCCTTCGCTCCTTGAGCCACTTGAGACGGTATTTCCTCGGGACCTTGAAACGCTCCATGACCTGTTCCAGCACCTCCGGGTGCGTAAAATCCGTCAGCGCGAAGAGATAAACCACCCAGGGATCGATCTTCTGGCGCTGAAAAAGCAAGTGATACCACGCGAGGGTTTCCCCCACCAGTCTGAGAATGTTGATTATCCGATCGTTGACCACCAGCTTGGGATGAATCGCCCGCAGGACACCCAGCTCATCCATCCGTTTCAGGACAGCCACGGGGTCCTCTTCCTCGAAGATCAGCACCAGCTCATTGAAGATGCGTTTTCCGGACAACAGGTCGAGAAAGCCGCTTTGAACAGCGTGCTTCATCAGATTCAAGGTGTGTTTGCCAAGGCGGAAGCCGAAACGCTGCTCGAAACGGATGGCTCGAAGGATACGCGTCGGATCCTCCACGAAACTCAGGTTGTTCAGGACCCGTATCCGTTTCTCCCTCAGGTCCTCCTGGGCCCCGAAGAAA
>CAZKUZ010000033.1:0-1590 GCA_964556045.1 uncultured Thermodesulfobacteriota bacterium
GGGTACCCAGGCACTGGCAGACCGAGCTTTCCCACTTTTCCGCCCCGTGGATTTTCCTCGCGAGGTCCTCGGCGATGCGGGAGGGGCCGTCTTCGCCGCTCGTGAGGATCACGCCGACGGGAAAGTGGGAAAGCAGCTCCAGGCTGGCTTTGCTTTCCTTGTGGCGGCTCAACACGACGGCCTTGTCCATGGAAAGCCCCAAGCGGGCCAGGGCCACCTGGGGGGAGGCTACGGCGGGGATGATGGTCACGGCCTCTTTGTCGAACCGGCGGAGGAGCGTGGTGCCGATCCCGAACCAGAGGGGATCCCCGGTGGCCAAGACCACGACACCATTGCCCGCCGCTTGGGCCTCGCCGATGGCGTTCAGGATTTCCTCGATGTCCCCACGGATGGGGACCTTTTCGCCCTGGAAGCCAGGGAAGCGCCTGAGGTGCCGGGTTCCCCCCACGAGAAGGTCCGCCTCGGTGACGAGCCGCTCGTGCTCCGGGGGGAGGGATGCTCCGGTCACCGGCAGTCCCAGGACGAGGATCGGTTTCACCGTTCCGGCCATCTCATGACTCCCTTTTCGTCGAATCGCCAGCAGAGGAGGGTGACCTCCGCGCGGGGATTAAGCCTCCCACGGATGAACTGGAGGGCCAGGTTCCCGACGATTTGCATGAAGGCCTCCGTTTCGGGCAGGGCGGATTCGGCGATCTGGCGGGCCGTGTTGGCGCCGGCGACCATCCGGCAGAATTCGGGGGAGAGCCCGGCCGCCTCGGCGATGGACGCCAGCTTGGCAAAGTCCATTGCCTGGGTATGGGCATGGGTGTATTCCCCGCCGAGGGCCCACTTGCAGAGCTTCCCGAAGAAGCAGGAGAGGATGATGCGGCGAAGGCCTTCATCCCTCGCCTTGTTCAGGGCGTAGCCGAGGAAGTCGGCGATCTGGACGAAGACGAGCTCCGGGAGTTCCGGGTGGGCCCGGCGCGCGAGGCGCTCGCTCTTGCCCCCCGTGGAGAAGACCGCCACGTCGTATCCCTCCCGCCGGATTCCTTCCACGCAGAGCCGGATGGTTTCCCTGTAGCTCTCCGCGGAAAAGGGCTTGACGATGCCCGTGGTGCCCAGGACGGAGAGCCCCCCGACAATTCCCAGCCGGGGGTTCAGGGTCTTCTTCGCCAGGTTTTCCCCGTCTTCGATGAAGATCTCCACGTCGACGTGTCCCACCTCCTTTGGAAGACGGCGGGAAACCTCGTGGAGGATCATGGATCGGGGGACGGGGTTGATGGCGTCCTCCCCCACCTTCACGGGGAGGCCGGGGCGGGTGACCTTCCCCACGCCGCGTCCTCCCCGGATGCGGATCCGGGGGGTCGCTTTGTGGTCGTCCGGCGTGACGACGGCCCCGATGATGGCCTTGTCGGTGATGTCCGGGTCGTCGCCCGCGTCTTTGCGCACCGTGGCGATGAGATGGCCGTTGCGCCTCTCGAAGGCGTGAAGGGGGATGGTGAGGGTTCCCCCGTGGGGCAGGTCGATGGTTACCCGGTCCGGGGGGCGGTCCTCGGTCAGGGCCTCAAGACACGCCGCGGCGGCCGCCGCGGCGCTGCTGCCCGTGGTAAA
>CAZKUZ010000034.1:0-1895 GCA_964556045.1 uncultured Thermodesulfobacteriota bacterium
GGAAATCCAAGAGAAGGGATCGTACCGGGGGAGATCGTTGAGGTATTTCACGTCCATCTGTAGGTGCCGGAGGGGTGGATGGCGGACCTTCAGCGCGCGGAGATCCCCTTTCCGGCGGTTGTTTCTTCTTGCGGTGTCGCGAGAGGCCGTGGGTGCGAATGATGCGCTTGATGGCGGAGATTCCGGGCTTCAGGCCGAATTCCCGCTTCAGGCGTTCCGCCCCGAACCCCGGGGTCCGTTCCCGCCGGCGCAGGACCTCCGCCTCCCAGGCCGGCGGCGTCTTGTGGGGGATCCGGCGGGGGGCTCGGGAGCGATCCTCCAGGCCCTTCGGCCCCTCCTCCCGGTAGCGGCGCAACCCCTTGCGGACCGTGTTTCGGCTGCAGCGGAACTCCCGGGCCGTGGCCCGGGTCCCTTGCTCCAGGGCCGAGCGGACGAGATGGATTCGGAGATCAAAAGACCGGGGTCTTCCTCCTTCCTCCCCGAACCGGGCCCGACCTCCGGCCGGCGCTTTCCTCCCCCCCGCGGGGGGGAGGGAAGGAGGCTCCGGCAGCACGCCTTCAACCGCCTCCACGTCTCCGGAACGAAACACTCCAGTTTCCGTACCTCCTCCGCTGCAGGGGGGGGCACCTTGTGCCCATCCGTTTCCATAAAAAAATTTAAAATATCTTGACAAATCGACCAGACTTAGTCTCATAAAGATCGATAAAAAAAAGAGAATCGATACCGCGGGGGACAAACCCTTCATAAGGGAACTAAATATATACTGAATCCCATCATAGAATCTTATCAAGGAGATCGGTCATGAGAATCATGAGAAAATCGACCTATGCGTTGATATTTATAGTGCTTTTGGTTGCCAGCCTAATCGGGTACACTTATGTTCAGGGCAAACCCGAGGGGAACTCGTCAAACATAACCCCTAGTTTCCGTGGACTGCCTCATCATTGCACACTAACATGCAGCGACCCGACCAAGACCTCCGATGAGGGCGAAACAATAACAGTCAGGTTTACCTTGAACGACAAGACCACTACGCTGATCGTCACTACTGGAAAGATCGACCACAAACTGGTGGATGGAAAGAAAAAGGCCAACCTGATAGCCAACGCGATCAACGAGGCCTCCGATAATAACCCGGATGGAAACGGGGATGGCGTTGAGGCCGTGGCGTTGAACGGAGTCATCTTGCTCGTCGCCAATGACGGCTATGCTCTGAAGCGTCCCAGCTGGACGAACAATACCAGAGAGAAAAAGAACCGCATCGCTCTTAGCTACCCGGAGATCTCCTCCGAGGATGTCGAGTACAGTGCCGTACGATTCTCAGGCGCGATCAAGGGAACCGACTCGGACGGATTCGCCAGCGAGGTCTCATTGGGCTGGTTCAACACCTGGTTCACATATCACCCAAAGGATTGGGCTGGATTTGAAGACTGGCTGAAAGACGTCGTATCCTGGGCCAGGGATCGCGGGTATGACGCCTACCTGGCCCACGATACATTGGGGGGTACGTGGATTCTAATTCGCATCATGTCCTTGGGCGACACGGGTGTGGATGTCGTCCACAATTTCGGAGGCACGGACGAGTATCTGGATCAGGAGGCGCTCGGAGTTCCGCCTGACGGAGTGCTTCCGGGAGGGGCAATCACGGTGGGCAGCTATCATGTACTCATAGACAACTTTTAACATCTGTGCATTGGTCATTATGACAACTTCCGTGATTGGTCCGTCGGTAGTGGGTGGCCCTTCTTTTTGCACCAGTTGGAATAATAGGGTCAATGCGTGCTGGAAGTGGAAGGAAGCCCGATACTACGGCGGAGGCCGGCGCCCCCCTCGCGCGAAGAGGGTGTAACAGGCGGCCATGACCGCGAGGAGCACGGCGGCGAGGAGGCGCGGGT
>CAZKUZ010000035.1:0-6839 GCA_964556045.1 uncultured Thermodesulfobacteriota bacterium
CCAGCCTTCGGGCAGCTCGAATTCAACCGTCTCATCCTCCTTGTAAAACAGTCTGTATGTCGCCATCCGTCACCTCCCTTGATTGTAATTTATATCATATCCCCAACCAGGCCGCCAGATGATTCAGAGGTTCGCCGCGGGGTTGCTTAAATGTCTCATTCCCGTTAAGTTACATGAAATATCTCCGCCTTAGGAGGATTTTCAAGTTGGCAAAAAGGTTTGTCGAAAACGCTTTGTACATCTATTCCAAAAACCGCATCAATTATGTGGAAGAGGTTGTCAATAATTCCTATGGGGTCAGGATTAAGGCCGTTCCCGTCGAGGAGTTCCGAGAAAACCAGGAAAAATTCCTCAGAGACGTTCACCACGTCATTATTTCCGGGGACCTTGACGCCATAAAATGGCTGTTCAGCCTCGCCATGGAGTACGGCTTCAGCGTGGGTCTGATTCCCACTCCCGATCAGAAGAAAATCACGAAAGTCTACGGGCTCCCGGATTCGCTTGAAGAGAATATCGAGATCGCCCTCCGTAAAGACGCCCAGCCCATCGACATCATCCTCTGCAACGGGAAGATTCTGCTGTCCAAGGCCACGCTCGGTCAACTCCCCTTGCTGGATTCCTCCCAAGATGTTGGATCCGTGAAATTCATCCTGGAGGCCATGAAACGTCTTCTGCGCCTCAAATTTCACCCCTTTACCCTCACCATCAACGAAAAACTGAAAATTGACACCGCCGGCAGCGGATGCATGATTCTTCAGCGCCACGAAAACACCCTCGCCTCAAAACTGATCGCCCACGACAGTTCGATCAACGACGGAATGATCTCTCTCGTTGTCTCCGCGCCCCTTTCTGCGGTCGATTATTTCAAGTTCATTTATCAACTCCTCAAGCAGACAAAAACGAGAAATATCCCCAGCACGGGGTATATCAAGAGTCCTGAAATAGATATTGCCACGGAAGAGAATCTGCCCGTTCTCATCGACGGGAAAGAGGAAACCAGGACACCGCTCCACTGCAAAACCATCCCGAACGCCATCCGCCTCAACCTTGGGGAACAACTACGCAAGCAGCAAGGCAGACTCACGCCGGCCAGGGAGAGAATCGATATCGATGCCCTTCCAAAAGGGAAGGAACTGGCGAAAACGAAAGGGAAACGCATTCCTTTTTTCCCCTTCGCCACGAAGGAAAGCTTCAAGAATCTGTTCGTTTCTCTGCGGAACGACGCGAAGATAAATCCCATCTATCTGATCCTGATCGTCCTCAGCACCATGCTGGCGGCAGTGGGATTGTATCAAAGCAGTTCGGCCGTCGTCATTGGCGCCATGCTCCTGGCCCCCCTGATGGCCCCCATTGTCTCCCTCTCCATGGGACTGCTTCGCCAGGACGCGAAGATGTCCAGAGAATCCATCGTGAAAATAGCGATCGGAACGGGGCTGGCGCTTCTTTCCGCCGCCGTGATCGCGCTCCTCTTTCCCTACAAACCCATCACGCCGGAGATACAGGCTCGCCTGCACCCCACCCTGTTCGATCTCGTCATCGCCCTGATTTCCGGCGTGGCAGGCGCCTACGCTAAATCCCACAAGGAGATCATCGAGAGCCTGGCCGGAGTCGCCATCGCCGTGGCCCTGATTCCTCCGCTGGCTGTGGCGGGTATCGGAATAGGAATCTGGAATTTCACCTTCTTCAGCCAGGCCTTCCTTCTCTTCCTGACGAACCTCGTGGGGATCACCTTGGCAGCGGCCTTCACCTTCCGCCTCCTGGGCTATTCCTCCGTTATCGCCAACAAAAAGGCCTTTTTGTTCGTTATCATCGCAACCATCATCATCGCCATTCCCCTCTATATCTCGACAAACAAGATCGTCAGCACCTACACGTTGGAAAAGCGCTGGAAGCAGGAGCGTTTCCTGGTCCATGATAAATACCTCATCATCCGAGACGCCCACATCGTTTACCAAAGGCACCACAAACTTCTCTACGCCAAAGTATTGACACGGGAACCCCTCGACAGGAACGACCTAAATCTCCTGAGAGAAAAAATCCAATCCAATTTCGGGAATAATTTGAAGATACGCTTAGAAATGGTTTTCATCCCCTGACAAGCCATGAGAATCCTACGAAAAAATTACATATACTTCTTCCTGGCACTCACCCTTCTCGTGCCTGGCTGCCGCAAGAAGGAACCTCCCGTTACCCCCAGCGGCCGGACCGTCAAAGTGGGGGTCATCGGGCCCATGAGCGGCCCATCCAAAGATCTGGGACAAAACGGGCTGAAGGGCATCAAGCTCTCTCTCATCATGCACCCCTATCTTAAAAACGGAGATAAACTTGAACTCGTGGTCGCGGACGACCGGAATGACCCACGCCTAAGCGTGAAGGAATTCAAAAATATGATGAACACCCAAAAGGTGTCCGCGGTCCTTCTCCTGTCCAGCAGTGCTTCATGCCTCGCCATTAACGACATCGCGGATGGATACAAAACCCCGGTTCTGGTAAATCTCGGGACACACCCAAAGATAGCCATCAACACGAAATACGTCAGCCAGCTCTGCTTCGATGACCTGTTTCAAGGCAGGGTTGCCGCTCTATTCGTTCACGACGAACTCCTTATCGACCGGGTGACCGTTTTCAGCGATCCCAACAGCTTTCATTCCAGCTCCCTCGCCGACGAATTCGTCAAAAAGTTCTTGGATACTGGGGGAGAGGTGACAGATATCATTTTTTTGAAAGCAGGACACAAAACGGATTTCAGTAAAATTCTAATGAAGATCCGCAAAGATAAACCGAAACTTCTCTATCTCCCCATTGAACCTCAATACATCATCAAGATAATCAAAGCGCTTAGATCCATAGGATGGTTCCCGGAATGTATGTCCAGCGACGGTCTTTTAGCCAGAGTCGTGTCGAGATACCAAAACGAGGTCGACCTGCTGGACGGACTCTACGCGGTCGATTTTTTCAGCAGCACCATTATCCCAACCCCTTACGGGAAAAAGGCCATCAAGAAATACCGTGAGGTCTACGGGAAAAAAGGAAACTCTTTCGCGGCCCTGGGGGTAGAAGGTATGGATATCCTCAGGTTTGCCATGAATCGATGCGCCGACCCGAAAGACAAGGCATGTATCAACAGCAACCTGCGTCACACCACGAATTTCTGCGGCATCATGGGGAAAATTACCATAAAAGAGAATGGAAAGGCGTTAAGGCCCCTGATCGTCAATCAAATCAGGCATGAAAAGATTTTGGGGGTCGTCAAGGTCTATTAACCGAAGGGAAAGGTTACTGGCTGACGCCCTCTTCAACACATTTCTCGCGGGGGTAGCACTATGAGACGTTTCATCGGCATCCTTTTCAAAATCGCTGTGGGAGTTGTCGTGCTGGTCACGGTCACCATTGTTGCCTGCGCTTTCATCGGAGTTACCATCGACCTCAGCTCTTTTAAACCAAAAATCGAGAAGGCCGCCAGCGCAGCACTTGACCGCAAGGTGGAAATCGCCGGCCCCGTGATTTTCGAATTTTCCACATGGCCCGCCATCGATATACGCGGCGTAAAGATCGCCAACACAGCCGGGGGAACATCCCCAACCTTTCTCCAGGCAAGCCACGCGAAACTCAAATTAGCCCTGTTGCCCCTTCTGAAAAAAGAGCTCTTAATCGGTGAAATCGCCGCGAATGGGATTACATTGAACCTGGAAAGCGACAAGAAAGGACGTGGAAACTGGTCGGCCGGAGGGGAGAAACCAAAAAAATCGGCGCCGGAACACCCACAAGCCGTGTCAGAAAAACACGCCCTTACCTTCACGGGACTGGACAGACTGTCCCTGAAAGACATCAGCATCACCTACTTCGACGCGGCACTGAAGAAGACCCTAAAATTCCATCTCGATTCCATGGAGGGAAAGATCCCGCCGGGACAGCCCATCACCATCTCGGTGAAGGGGGAACTCCAAACACACGCCTTCGACGTCAAGATTCTCGGCGCCTCCATTGAGAAACTCCTGGACAAATCCACGCCGTGGGCCTTTACCCTGACGGGGGAAATCGCCGGTAAGAATTTCAAGGCCAAGGGAAACATGGCCGTAAGAGCCAACGTGCCCCAGGCCCACCTTTCCTTCGGTATCCAGGACATCAACGTCGGACGCGTTCTCTCCTCCCTCGGTGTCATCAAGGGGCTGGACGCCTCGGTGGGGGACGCGGAATTCAAGCTCACCCTCCAGGGGGGAAACCTCAAACAGATCCTGAAAAACTCAACCATGACCTTTTCCATCAAGGAGGGAAGATGGAAATTCACGATCCCGAAGACAAAGGCGCAAATCGACATGACTCACCTCTCCGGCGCCATTCTGGTCAACAAAGGAAAACCCGTCGCTGTCAATTTGAAAGGTCTACTCGACAACGCCCCCCTGAAGCTGAAGATCGTCGGGGCGTCGCTCCTCGATTTCGTGGTCGTCCCTGACAACATCCCCCTCCTGATAGATGTCGAACTGGCCAGGATGCGCTTCCATTTCTCGAGCAGTATGGCCCTTCCCATGAGCAGCCAGAACCTCGTGATGTCCTTGAAGCTCTCCGGGGATCGCCTGGACAGACTAAACAGCGTGTTGAACCTCGCCCTGCCCGCCATTGGCCCTCTCTCCCTCGACGCGTCCCTGGCAATCACCCGGGACGGATACGACCTGTCCGAACTCCGCGTCGAGGTCGGAAAAAGCCGACTCAACGGCAGGGTGAAGTTGAAACTAACGGGAAATAAACCGGTTATGAAGGCCTCCCTCGTGTCCGATTTGATCCACATTGACGATTTCATTTTCAAAAATGAGGGCGTCAAAGAGAAACAAAAAGAGACAGATTCTCCGTCGTCCACCGCCACCGAGGAAATCAAAGGCCTCCTCTCTCCCGACTTCCTTAACCGCCTCGATGCCGACATCCGCGTGGAGGCCAAGAGAGTTACCTCCCGGAAGGACAACCTCGGGACGGCCTTGGCGGTTCTCTCTCTCAAGGACGGACGGCTCAAAATCGCCCCGGTGCGCGTCGACATCCCCGGGGGAGGCGTCGACCTGGAATTCGATTACTACCCTACCCCGAAAAATGTCACGATCCAACTCAAGGCGAACATCGATAAGTTTGACTTCGGCATTCTCGCCCGCCGCGCCAAACCCGGCACGAAGATGGGGGGGAAACTCTCTTTGAAGGCGGAACTGCGTTCAACCGCTCCCGATATTCGACAGATGATGAAAACCGCGCAGGGTTACTTCGACTTCTTCCTCGTCCCGAAAAACTTCTCCGCGGGCGTCATCGACCTGTGGGCGGTCAACCTGCTCTCCGTCCTCATCCACAAGGCCACGGAAAAAGACAAATCGAAAATTAACTGCCTCGTGGTCGGCCTGGAAATAAAAGACGGGCAGATGAAGGAAAAGGCCATCTACATGGACACCACCAAGATGCGCATCGTCGGCAAGGCCCAGATCGACTTCAAGACCCGTAAAATCGATGTCCTCCTGTCTCCCAAGGCCAAACGTCCCGAGTTTTTCAGCCTGGCCGTTCCCCTGATGGTTCACGGCACGATCGATGATTTCAAGCTCGGCGTCAGCAAGATACGACTGATCGGCTCCGCGGTCTCGTTCATCACGAGTCCCCTCCACGTCCCCTTCCGAAGACTCTTTTCCAAGAAGATTCCCGCCAACGGACACAAGGCGTGTCTCGAAGCATGGAAAAAGACAAAGTCCGATCGTATCAAAGTGAAAAAACCAGGAAAAAATATCCCCGATTAAGGATGATCCCTTATCGCCCCGCGGAGACCTCGTGTGCCTCGTCCCGGGGCTCGGGAGTCTGCGACGAAGGAGACGGTCCGCCGGCAGGATGGGGCTGAGCGAAATCCTGAGCGTAAAATATATCGAAAACCCTACGGGCCAGCAGCCTGTGCGCTTCGGTCGTTTGATGTCTGTCGTCATTGAAACAGCGAAAGAACCACATCGAGAAACTACACGGACTTTGGACCTTCGTCGCATCTCAACTTGCGGAGCTTTTCTCGGAATTCCTTGAATCTCAAGGGCCTTTATGGTAAAGACACACCAATCTCAACGACATTGGAGGCGCGGATGAAAATCAAAGACAGTCTCAATCTTCCCCAATCTTCCATTCCCATGAAGGCCAACCTGAGCCAGAGGGAACCCCAGATGCTTTCCCGATGGGAGGAGATGGATATATACGGCAAGATCGTCCAGAAATCCGAGGGGCATCCCAAGTTCATCCTCCACGACGGACCTCCCTACGCCAACGGCCACATCCACATGGGAACCGCCCTGAACAAGATCCTGAAGGACTTCATCGTCAAGTCGAAATTCATGGCGGGATTCGACAGCCGCTACGTCCCCGGCTGGGACTGTCACGGCCTTCCCATCGAGCACCAGGTGGAAAAGGAACTGAAGGCCAAGAACATCCCCCTCGTCAAGACCGACCTGCGGAAACGGTGCCGCGCCTACGCGGAAAAATTCATCGACATCCAGCGGAACGAATTCAAACGCCTGGGCGTCTTCGGGGATTGGGAAAATCCCTACCTGACCATGAATCTTCCTTACGAGGCCACTATCGTCCGGGAGTTCGGCAAGTTCGTGGAAAAGGGAAGCGTCTACCTGGGAGAAAAACCGGTCTACTGGTGCGCCTCCTGCAAGACGGCCTTGGCCGACGCCGAGGTGGAATACGGCGACCACCGGTCCCCGTCCATCTACGTCAAGTTCCCCATGCAATCGAAGATCGAGGGGCTTCCAGCCGACAAGCCTGCCTACGTCCTCATCTGGACCACCACGCCCTGGACCATCCCCGCCAACCTGGCCATCGCCCTGCACCCC
>CAZKUZ010000036.1:0-3810 GCA_964556045.1 uncultured Thermodesulfobacteriota bacterium
GTGGCCTCCAGCGGTTCGCCTTTCCGTTGTTCATGAACTCGCCTCGGGCGCCGGCGCGGAGGGCATGGTGGGGGGACAGGCCATGGACATCTTGTCTGAACATAAAGAGGTTGGTATCGGCACTGTTAAATTCATTCACACCCACAAAACGGGAGCCCTCATCCGGGCCGCCGTGAAAATGGGAGCCATCCTGGCAAACGCCTCCGATGCCGACCTCAGGGCCCTGACGCGCTATGGCGAATCGATTGGAACCGCCTTTCAAATCGTCGATGACATCCTGGATATCGAGGGCGACACGGAAACCCTGGGAAAGGCGGCCGGGGCGGATGATAAGCTGGAAAAGGCGACCTACCCCCACGTGGTCGGGTTAGAGGCCTCCAGAAGAGAGGCGAATGACCTCATCCAAGCGGCTAAAGCGGCCCTCGAACCATTCGGCGAAAGGGCGATTCCCCTAAAAGGAATCGCGGATCTCATTCTTGAGAGGAACACCTGATGGAGTTATTAGATAAAATCAACGACCCCAAAGACCTGAAGGATTTATCCCTCGATGAGCTGGAAAAACTCGCTGGGGAAATCCGCCAGGTCATCATCGAAACAGTTTCGAAAACCGGGGGACACATCGCCCCAAGCCTGGGTGTCGTGGAGCTGACACTCGCCGTGCACCGTGTCTTCGATTCCCCAAAAGACAAAATCGTCTGGGACGTGGGACACCAAAGCTACGCCCATAAACTCATCACGGGAAGACGGGAACAGTTCCATACCCTACGCCAATACAGGGGCATCAGCGGATTCCCCAAGCGCTCCGAGAGTGTCCATGACACCTTTGACGTGGGGCACAGCAGCAACTCCATCTCCGCGGGCCTCGGAATGGCGGAAGCCATTGGACAGGCGGGTGAAGACCGTAAGGTAGTCACTATCATCGGGGACGGCTCCATGACCGCGGGCATCGCCTTTGAAGGATTAAACCAGGCCGGCGCCCTGAACCGGGACATCATCGTCATCCTCAACGACAACGAGATGTCGATCTCCCCCAACGTGGGTGCCCTTTCCGCCTACCTCAACCGCATCATGACGGGCCAATGGATCAACCGGGCCAGGGATGAAATCAAGGCCTTCCTGTCCGACATTCCGGGGATCGGCAAATCGATGTATAAGTTCATGCGACAGGCGGAGGAATCCTTGAAGGGGATGATGGTCCCCGGAATTCTCTTCGAGGAACTCGGCCTCAAGTACTTCGGCCCCATTGACGGACACAGGCTGGAGCACCTCATCAAGACCCTGGAAAACGTCAAGAAACTCAACGGTCCCATTCTCGTTCACGTGGTTACCCAGGAAGGGAAAGGATATCCCCCTGCTGAAAACCTCCCTTCCAAGTTCCACGGGATCGGAAAGTTCGACATAGAAACCGGGGAGACCAAGCCGAAAAAGCGTCCCTCCTACACGGAAATCTTCAGTAAAACTCTCATTCGTCTGGCGGAAAAGGATCCCGACATCGTAGCGATTACCGCCGCCATGCCGAGCGGAACCGGGCTGGACCGTTTCCAGGAAGCCTTCCCCGAGCGTTTTTACGACGTGGGAATCGCGGAACAGCACGCCGTAACCTTTGCCGCGGGAATGGCCCTGGAAGGGCTCAAACCCGTGGTCGCCATCTATTCCACCTTTCTCCAGCGGGCCTTCGACCAGGTCATCATCGACGTCTGCATGCAGGACATCCCCATCAACTTCGCCCTTGACCGGGGCGGAATCGTGGGAGAGGACGGGGAAACCCACCAGGGCGTCTTCGATCTCGGGTACCTACGCATGGTCCCCAACATGGTGCTGATGGTTCCCAAGGACGGGGAAGAACTGAAGAATGTCATCGCCACGGCCTTCGAGATTCCTCATCCAACCGCCTACCGCTACCCCCGGGGGAATATCCCGGACGACGTGGCCGATTTCGACGGCGAGATCCTCCCCTTCGGGAAGTGGGAGATTCTTCACCAGACGGGAAACGACTGCCTCATCCTCGCCGTCGGCGCCTCCGTCTATCCCTCGCTTGAAGCGGCGCTGGAGGCGGAGACCCTTTACGGTATCCGGACCACGGTGGTCAACGCCCGGTTCATCAAGCCCATGGACACGGAACTTCTCAAGTCCCTTGTCCCAAAGGCAGGTTTTCTCATGACGGTGGAGGAAAACGTGGTCATGGGAGGATTCGGGAGTGCCGTTCTGGAACAGATTTCCTCACTCGGGATCCCGGTCCCGACGGCCCATCTGCACGGCCTTCCGGATGTCTTTATTCCTCACGGCCCCCCGGCCATCTTGCGGGGAAACTATAAACTCGATAAAGAGGGGATCCTGGAGGTTCTCGCGGATAGGATGCGGCTGAAAACGAAGGCGGCACCGCACCTTCGTTCCGCCGCTGGGAACAAGACCTCCCCCATACGGAGAACATCCGTAAAACAGGGAAAGGCCTCCTGATCCTTTCCTGGACCGGGCCATGCAAAGCGACTATTTCATCACCCTCGATTCTCATGAAAAAGATTCGCGCGGATAAACGGCTCGTGGATAGCGGCCTCGTGAAGACCCGGCAAGAAGCCCAGCGCCGGATCATGAAGGGTGATGTCTGGCTGGGAAACCAGCGCATCACAAAATCCGGCACCTTTGTCCCTGAAACGGCGGAACTGAGGCTCACGGGAGAAACCCTTCCCTACGTGAGCCGCGGCGGTCTGAAACTGGAGGCGGCCGTGAAGGCCTTTCACATCGAAGTCAAGGGGAGCGTGGCTCTCGATATTGGAGCCTCCACGGGCGGATTCACCGATTGCCTTCTGCAGCACGGAGCCCGCCGCGTCTATGCCGTGGACGTTGGCTACGGTCAGCTCGACTGGAAGCTTCGGCAGGACCCCCGTGTCATCGTCATCGAGCGAACCAACGCCCGGTATCTAACGGAAAACGAAATCCCCGAGCCCGTTCACGTGGCCGTCATCGACGTCTCCTTCATCTCCGTCAGGAAAATCATTCCCGCCATCCAGGGCTTCCTCGCGCCGGAAGCCGCGATGATCATCCTCATCAAGCCCCAGTTCGAGGTGGGAAAGGGCGAGGTGGGGAAAGGGGGGCTCGTTAAAGACCCGGAAAAACACCGGCGCGTCATCGATGAAATCACCGCCTTTTGCGAAAAGCAGGGCTTTAAACCCCTCGGTCATATCCCCTCCCCCATCCTAGGCGCCAAGGGGAACCGGGAATTCCTACTCGCGGTAACGAAGCCATGGGACTGACCTCGCCTCCCACTCCCGCCAAGCTCATCGCGGGACTTCTCGTCTTCAAGCCCGAGGAAAACCGGGAACGCGTGTTAAAACGGCTGGAAGCGCAGTTTGGCCCCATCGACAATGTCACCGGCGGTCATATCTTCGACAAGAGCACCTATTACGAGAAGGAAATGGGAAGGCCCCTCTTCAGGTATTTTATCTCTTTTTCCACCCTTGTCCCGCCCGACAGCCTCCCCGGCATCAAGCTCAAGACCAACGAGATAGAATCCGAATTCCTCAACGAACGGGGGGGACGCGGCGTCAACATCGATCCAGGAATCCTGACGCTCCAGAACCTCATCCTGGCCACCACGAAAAACTATACCCACAGGATCTACCTCGGGCGGGGCATCTATGCCGATCTGACCCTCATTTTTCAAAAGGGGGGATATCAGCCGCTGCCCTGGACCTACCCGGACTACCGCGACGAAGAGACACGCGACTTTTTCTTTGCGGTTCGAGAAATCTATAAAAACCAAATGAAAGGAACCCCACCATGAGAAGCATGACCGGATACGGACGGGCTCGC
>CAZKUZ010000037.1:0-3733 GCA_964556045.1 uncultured Thermodesulfobacteriota bacterium
CCAGCGTTTTGTTGGCGATCGCGAATCAGCGCTCAAGCCAACGATTATCTTTTTATATTTGTTTCTTAGTATAACCTTTTTGTTTTCCTCTTTAGCCAACAAAATGTTGGAGCGTTAGCTCAGCTCAGCCGTTGGCGACGAGCGCAACGAGTCGCCAACATATTCATTATATCCACTGCATTTCCCATCCCACCTTCCCATATTCCCCACCCTCTGTCAAGTTTATAAAATGCTTATAGAAACGATATTATATTGCAAATACGCAGTATAATCTTGACATAGTAAATAATATATTGCTGCTGCGATATCTAATACATCTCTTCAACTTCCATTTCATTGCAAGCGGTTCAAGGGTCTTGAAAAAAAGGGAGCTGAAATTTTGTGTTGTTATTTAAAAAGATAGGCAAAGGGCGAAGGGCAAAGGGCGAAAGAAGAAAGAAAGCCAAAAGCTGAAGGCTCAAAGAGAGTGGCGAGTAAAAAAGTGAGAGAGGGAGAAAGAAAGAGAGTCTGAAGTCTGAAGTCTGAAGGTTGAAGGTTACCCTGTGAAATTGGCGAAGTCAGAGCGAAGCGGATTTCACCGGGGTAGGTAAGTTGAAAGTGGGCGATAGGCAAAAGGCAAAGGGAGCTTGAAGCTCAAAACACTTCACGCCCGGCACTTCACGAAAAGTTCCTGGGTTTTCAGCCTTAGGCTTCGGGCTATTTCATCATCCGCGTAATCCGCGGTATCTGCGGATCATACCTCGCCAATCCGTTTCATCCTGTCAAGATTCCCTTAACGGAACTTGCCGAACGCCGCCACGGGGATGGGGCAGAGGACGATCTTGCGGGACCAGAGGCAGTCGCCGCAGCTCGGCATATTGGACCAGCAGTCCATCTCCGTCCCCTGGACGTAGGCGCAGGCGTCCATGAGGGGACAATCGGTGCACGACGGATAGAGGGAATGGGTCACCACGTAGCGGAACCAGAGGTATTCCCGGCTCGTCCAGATCTCCCTCAGGGATGATTTGGCCAGGTTTCCGAAGGTATTGGCCGTTACGTGCTTCACGCGGCCGAAGATGATCTCCGGGTAGGTATGGAGGAACCGGTAACAGGGGGCCACTTCCCCGTCCCACCGGACGATGGCCGTCTTCTTCTCGACGAAATCGCAATGGCGCTCGGTCCTCAGGGAAAATTCGGGCAGTTTCAGCAGGAACCCCCGATCCTCGCACGATTTCAGATAGACCTTGTGAAGCTGTTCCGAGAGATCGACACTCCCGTCATAGGCGATGAGGTCCGCGAAGGCCTCGGTAGAGGGGAGGAGATTGGAGAAGATCATCGCCTGGATCTCGAAGTTCGTGAGGAAATCGGCCAGTTCCGCGAGCTGGTGATAGTTTTCCTTCGTGATGACGGATTCCACGCCGATGTGGGGCAGATCGCTTCCCCGTTCGTTTTTCAGGTCCCTGAACCGCCCCAACTTTCCCACCGTGTCTTCCGAGATGGGGTGTCCCACCTCCGTCGGCATCATGGGGATGACGTCCATGGAAAAATAGACGAGATCCACCTGCAGGTCGATGAATTCTTTCATGATCTCATCCGTCATCAGGAACCCGTTGGTGGAGACGCCGACACTGATGCCCCGTTTCCTCACCGCCCGGACCATCTCCATGAACTCGGGATGCACGAGGGGCTCCCCGATCCCCCCGAAATAGATCATCTTCAGGTCGGGAAATTCCTCCGCGTCGTTCAGTATCTTTTCAAACAATCCCATCTCCATGTCCCCCTCCGCGTCCATCCAGGATTGTTTGAAACACATCTTGCAGTTCAGGTTGCAGCGGTTGGATATCTCGAGATAGAGATAGGCGAGATCGGCCTTTTCCTCCAGGCAAACCCTGCCCAGATCCATGGTAAATTCGTGCATGAAACGTCTCCTTTCCTTGACCGGGCAAGTCTGCCAGAAACATATCCGTTTATCAAGCCTTGACTTTTCAAGCCCGTTTATGAAGAATGAGCTTAAAAAAGAGGTTCCCATGTCTGAAATTTTCCCCCGATCCATCCGCGTCAGAGAGCTGTCCGGCATGACCGCCATGGAACGCGAGGAGCTTCTCGCGCGCCCCACGGCCGACATGACCCCCTTCATGGAGGGGGTGAAGCCGATCATCGAGGAGGTGAAGCAGAGAGGCGACGCGGCCTTGGTGGCCTACGCCGAGAAGTTCGACGGCGCGGCCCTGACCGTTCAGACCCTCGAATGCTCGGAGGCCGAATTCGACGCGGCGGAGAAGACGCTCGACCCTGAGGTCAAGGCCGCGATCCGCTACGCCGCGGAGAATATCCGGCATTTTCACGAAACGCAGCTGCCCGAACCGCTGAAGATGGTGGAGATCCGTCCCGGCGTCGCGGGGGGAGAAAAGACGACCCCCATTCCCTCCGTGGCCTGCTACGTCCCCCGGGGGAAGGGATCGTTCCCCAGCGTGGCCCTCATGACGGTCGTCCCCGCCGTGGTCGCCGGCGTGGAAACGGTGATCGTCCTCACGCCGCCGGGACCGGACGGCTCCGTGGACGCGGGCACGCTCTATGCCGTAAGGGTCGCCGGCGCTTCCCGGGTTTTCAAGTGCGGGGGCGCCCAGGGGATCGCGGCGGCGGCCTACGGAACGGAGACGGTTCCGAAGGTGGCCAAGGTGGTCGGGCCGGGCAGCCCCTGGGTCGTGGCCGCGAAGCGGCTCCTGGCCGATTTCATCGATCCCGGACTGCCCGCGGGCCCCAGCGAATCGATCGTTCTCGCGGACGAAACCGCCGACCCGAAACTGGCCGCCCTGGATCTCATCGTGGAATCGGAGCATGGTCCCGACTCCTCCGCCTTCCTCGTCACCCCCAGCCGGACGGTGGCCGAGGCGGCCCGCGAATCCATTCCCGGTTTCCTGGAAAACCTGTCCGAAACCCGCAGGGACTACGTCACCACGGTTCTGACGGGGAGCCACGGGGGGATTCTGCTGGCCGGGTCCATGGACGCGGCCATCGCCTTCGTCAACGACTTCGCGCCGGAACACCTGGAAATCCTCAGCGACGATCCCCATCAATACCTGGACCGAATCAGGAACGCGGGCGAAATTCTTCTCGGCAGGCACACGCCGTTCACCCTGGGAAACTACCTCATCGGCCCCAACGCGGTGCTGCCCACCGGCGGCTGGGCGAAGACCTTCTCTCCCCTGTCGGTCCACGACTTTCTCAAGCGAACCTCCATCGCCCACGTTTCCGAGTCCGCCTACCCCGAGCTGGCCGAAAAGGCCCATACCCTCGCCATCTACGAGGGATTCGACGGGCATGCCCAGGCGGTTTCGAAAACCCGGGACGTTCTTTTGAAGGAATGATGGGCATCCCGATCGTCGATACCCACGCCCACCTCTGCAGCGAGGAATTCGATCGGGATCTTCCCCACGTGCTAAAACGGGCAAAGGCGGCGGGCGTCACGGGCATCGTCGCCGTGGGGGAAGACCTGAGAGACGCCCACCGGAACCTGAGCCTTTCCAGGCTCGACCCCGCGGTCCTGCCCGCGGCGGGGCTCTATCCCACGATTCTCGACATCGCCCAGGCGAGAAAACTCCACGACTTCATCATTCAGAACAAAAACACCTTGGTCGCCATCGGGGAAGTAGGGCTGGACTACTGGAAGATCAAGGGCGAGGACGAAAGGGAAATCCAGCGGGAGATCTTCCGGAGTTTCATCCGCCTCTCCAACAAACTCGGCCTGCCCCTCAAC
>CAZKUZ010000038.1:0-4261 GCA_964556045.1 uncultured Thermodesulfobacteriota bacterium
CTTCGCCGACTTCTCGGTCGGCAGACCGAGGGCCTCGTCCATCGAGTTCGTGTGCAGCGACTGGCAACCGCCGAGGACGGCCGCCAGGGCCTCGTAGGCGGTGCGGATGATGTTGTTCTCCGGTTGCTGGGCGGTGAGCGAGGACCCCGCGGTCTGGGTGTGGAACCGCAGCCGGCCCCAGGAGGGATCCTCCGCCCCGAAGCGCTCGACCAGGATCCTCGCCCACATGCGGCGGGCCGCCCGGAACTTCGCGATCTCCTCCAAAAAGTTGCTGTGGGCGTTGAAAAAGAACGAGAGCCGTGAGGCGAAGGCGTCCACGTCGAGCCCCGCGTCGATGGCCGCCTGAACGTAGGCGATGCCGTCCGCGAGGGTAAAGGCGACCTCCTGAACCGCCGTGGATCCCGCTTCCCGGATATGATAGCCGCTGATGCTGATGGTGTTCCATTTGGGAAGGTGGTCTTTACAGTAGGCGAAGATGTCCGTGATGATCCGCATCGATTCCTTGGGGGGATAGATGTAGGTCCCCCGGGCGGCGTATTCCTTGAGGATGTCGTTCTGGATGGTCCCTCGGAGGATCTTGCTGTCGACCCCCTGTTTTTCCGCCACGGCGATGTACATGGCCAGCAGCATGGCGGCCGTGGCGTTGATGGTCATGGAGGTACTGACCTTGTCCAGGGGGATGCCGTCAAAGAGAATCTCCATGTCCGCCAGGGAGTCGATGGCCACACCTACCTTGCCGACTTCCCCGGAGCTCAGGGGGTGGTCGGAGTCGTATCCGATCTGTGTGGGCAGATCGAAGGCAACCGAGAGGCCGGTTTGCCCCTTGTCCAGGAGGAACTTGTAGCGCTTGTTGGTCTCTTCCGCCGTGGCGAATCCGGCGTACTGGCGCATGGTCCAGAAGCGGCCCCGGTACATGGTGGGCTGGACCCCACGGGTGTAGGGATATTCCCCGGGGAATCCCAGGTCCTCGAGATAGTCGAGAGAGGCCACGTCGAGCGGCGTGAAGAGACGCTCCATGGATATCCCCGACGTGGTTTTGAATTCCGGTTTGCGTTCAGGGAATCTTTCCAAGCTCTTTGAAACCGTTTTCGATTCCCAGTTTTCCTTGGCCGATCGGAGGGTGGCAATGTCGTCTTTCATGATACGCTCCTTGTGGTGACAGGTAATACCATGACGGTAAAAGGGGTGTTTCTTTGTATGTGGAGATTATTTACCCGACACACGTTCAATGTAGCTGCCATCCCGTGTGTCGATTTTCAGGATGTCCCCCTCCTTGATGAAAAGGGGGACCTGGACAACGGCGCCGGTTTCGAGCGTGGCGGGTTTGCTTCCCCCGCTGGCCGTGTCCCCTTTGATTCCCGGATCGGTTTTGATCACCTCAAGCTCCACGAAATTGGGAAGCTCAACCGCGATCGGTTTTTGATTGTGAAACAAGATGGTGACGTTGGTGTTTTCTTTCAAGAAGTTTATGGCGTCTCCGATCGCCTCGCTTCGAATGGCGAGCTGTTCGTACGTTTCGTTGTCCATGAAGACGTAGGTGTCTCCGTCGGGGTAGAGATACTGCATGGCCCGTTCTTCCAGGTCGGGAGTTTCCACCTTTTCCCCCGACCGGAAGGTCTTGTCGATGACGTTCCCGGTGAGGAGGCTCTTCAGGCGAGTCCGCACGAAGGCCCCGCCCTTACCGGGCTTCACGTGCTGAAAATCAACCATGAGGAAAGGTTCGCCATTTAGTTCGATCTTTAATCCTTTTCTGAACTCGGATGTGGATGCAGCCATACATGTCCTCGCTTTCTCTGTTAATTTTCGAAAATAACTGTAAGGGACTTGGCACGCTTTGTCAACACGCGGCATCCATCGTCGGTCACGAGTACCATGTCCTCGATACGTACGCCGCCCTCGCCGGCGATATAAATACCGGGCTCGACGGTGAAGACCATGCCCGGTTGGAGGCGGGTGGAATCCCTTGGGCCGATGGTGGGACGTTCGTGGATTTCCAGGCCGACTCCGTGCCCCGTGCCGTGGCTGAAGGCCTTGCCGTATCCTGCCGACTCGATGTGTTCCCGGGCCACGGCGTCGATGGCGGCGGCCTTCATGCCCGGCCGGACGGCTGCGATGGCCTTGTCGTGGGCCTCTTTGACGATCTGATAGACTTTCTGAAAGGTCTTGTCTGGAGGGCGGGGGAAAAATGTCGCCGTTTCGTCTGAGCAGTAACCCTGATAGATGACGCCGTGGTCGAACACGATGGGGCTGTTGTCGTGGAGCGGAACCGGATCGGCCGTCGCGTGGGGAATGGCCGACCTTGGCCCCGAGGCCACGATGGTGTCGAAGGAGAGGGAGGACGCCCCATGGCGTTTCGCCCGGTATTCGAATTCGATGGCCCAGTCCCGTTCCGTCATGTCGGGGGTAACCCAGGCCAGCGTTTCATCCAGGGCCTTCGTGTGAATCTCAATGGCTTGCTCGATGCTTTGAATCTCGGAGGCGTCTTTCACCATGCGCAGGGCATCGAGCTTGTCTTTCAGGCTTTTGGTATGGAGGCCCTCGAGGAGTCTTTTGATCCGTCGGAATTGGTCAACAGTCAAATGGGCGGTTTCAAGGCCCACGTGGCGGCGTTTTTTCTCCCTGAGAAGATCGACGGCGGCCTCGATGGGCCGCGCCGCCTCTGTGACGGTGGTCCCGGAGCATTCGGCTTTGGCTCGCAGCGTGTATCGGGCGTCCACGAACAGAAACTTTTCCGGGGGGACGAAGAGAAAAATCCCTTCCCCGCCGCTAAATCGTGTAAAGTAACGGATATTCGGTGGATGGGTGACGAGAACGGCGTCTATGCCGTTCCGATCGAGGAGCTTCTCAAGGATGGTAGACCTCTGAAGGAGGGTGTCTCTCATGGGCTAAAAGGTAAGGGCTGGAGAGGGACTTGTCAAGGATAACCCGGATTGATCCGTTTGGGTCGGGGGCATTGAAAAGCGAGGGGATCGGCCGGGATTTCAGGGATTTTAATGACGTGATTGGAGCTCGGTTTCTTGCTATTTAACGGGTATGGTGTAAGATTGACATTGAGGAAGGCATGGTTAACTTAGTCTTAGAAAACGAAAGGAGGCAACGATTACGATGAGAAAAGGATATAAAGTAACAGTAGTGACGCTTGCGATTTTGATGGTCTTGATATGGTCGGTCCCGGCGCACGCCTTGTTCGGACTTGGCAAGAGCGACAAGAAAGAGGCGGCGAAGGTTTCATCCGTGAAAATGATCCCGGCGAGTTTTGCCGATCTTGCAAAAAAGATCAACCCCTCGGTGGTCAATATCAGCACCACGAAGATCTTCAAGACGAAGGGGTTTCGTCATCCCTTCATGGGAGAGAACGATCCCTTTCGGTTCTTTTTCGGTGACGAGTTTTTCAAGAAATTCTTCGGGAACAAGATGCCGAGGGAGTTCAAACAGCGAAGCTTGGGTTCCGGATTCATCATTGATCCTGAAGGGTATATCCTGACCAACAACCACGTGGTTTCCAAGGCGGATAAAATCGTTGTGAAGCTTGAAGACGGAAAGGAATACAAGGCGAAAATCATTGGGACGGATCCCAAGACGGATGTGGCTCTGATTAAAATAAAGGCGAAAAAACCGTTGAAGGCCGTGACCCTGGGGGATTCGGACAAGATTCATGTGGGTGACTGGGTCATCGCTATAGGGAACCCTTTCGGGCTTTCTCACACGGTCACGGCGGGGATTATCAGCGCCACGGGCCGCGTCATCGGCTCGGGGCCCTATGACGACTTTATCCAGACGGATGCCTCCATCAACCCCGGAAACAGCGGCGGTCCCTTGATCGCCATGGACGGGACGGTCATTGGAATCAATACGGCGATTGTGGCGTCGGGCCAGGGAATCGGCTTTGCCATTCCCATCAACATGGCGAAGAGGATCGTTCCCCAGTTGAAGAAGACGGGGCATGTGGTCCGGGGATGGCTCGGAGTCTATATCCAGGACATCACGCCGGAGCTCGCGAAGAAGTTCGGCCTCAAGGATGACCAAAAAGGTGTCCTCGTTTCCAAGGTTTTCAGCGACAGCCCGGCGGAGAAAGGGGGCATCAAGCAGGGGGACGTCATCGTCAAATTCGACGGGAAAACCGTGCACTCCAGTCACGAGCTCGCTCTCATCGTGAGCCAGACGAAGGTTGGGAAGAAAGTGGATGTGGAAATCGTGCGCGACGGGAAAACCGTCATCAAGACCGTTAAGGTCGGCACGAGGAAGGAGAAGGAAGAGGGTG
>CAZKUZ010000039.1:0-5984 GCA_964556045.1 uncultured Thermodesulfobacteriota bacterium
GAAGTGGGCGGCAACCGCTATGATTCAGCCCCCCGTTTGGGCGAGGAGCGATGGAACCACCGTCTTAATTTCACGCCTGGGAGCCATAAGCCTCAGAAAGATTCGAGCCGGCGACGGGTCTCTTCGTATTCCCGGAGGAGACGCGACTTGGGGATGCCGGTATCGATGAAATCCCAGGGGAGGGTTTCGTCGGTGCCGAGTAAGCGATAGGCGAAGAAGTCCGGGTTTACGGGGGATTCCTTGAAACTGCGGGGCCAGTTCCCCCGATTTTCGTGGACGCGTTTGAGCAGGGACGCGATTCTCCGATCTCCCCGGGAGAGCACGGCCTGGACATATGTCCACTTGGGCAAGTCGGCGATGACGTGAACGTTCGGCTCCTTCGAGAGGGTTTTCCTCAGCCAGGCGAGGCGCTTTTTGATTTCGGGGAGCATTAGGAGAGGGAACCACTGAAAGGGTGTGGCCGGTTTGGGAACGTAGGGGCTGATGGTCAGCGTGATTCTTCCCAGCCGTTTGGTCGTGTGTCGGTGGCTGAGGATGGTGTGTCGGATCTTCCTGACGAGGGAGAGGATGGCGTGGATGTCGTCCATGGTTTCCCCCGGAAGTCCGATCATGAAATAGAGCTTGAGATTCAGGATGTCCTGACGAATCAGGGCATCCACCGCCTGGAGGATCTGTTCTTCCGTGATGTCCTTCCGGATGAGGTCTCTGAGTCTCTGCGATCCCGCCTCCGGGGCGAGGGTCACGGTTTTCTGTCCCCCCTTCTTTAGAATTTCGGCCAGCTCGTCGGTAATTCGATCGATCCGAAGGGAGGAGAAGGAGATGCGGTAGCCGAGGGAGAGAATCTCCCGGCTCAACGGAACGAGATCGGGATGATCGGAGACCCCTGTTCCCAGCAAGCCGATGGTCCGTTCTCGGGGACGGGTTTTTTTCAGGAAGCCCAAGAGGTTTTCCATGGAACGGTTCCTGAACGGGAGGCAGAGATACCCCGCCGCGCAGAAACGGCATCCTCGGGGACACCCCCGGTTGACCTCGATGATGGCCATGTCGGAGAATTCACTGGCCTCTTTGGGGAAGGTGTAGAAGGTGACGAAGCCGTCGATATCCTTTTCCACCTGTTTTTGGACCGTGTTCGGCGCCGGTGGGATGGCCCGGCGCTCGGAGATCAGGCCTTCGGGGCTGTAGGCCACTTCGTGGAAACTGGGAACGTAGACACCGGGGATTTCGAGAAGGGGCGTGAAATCGCCTTGTGCGATCGTTGACCGGTGCTTATTGTACGTATCGAGGAAATTTTCCACGAGGGTTTCACCTTCGCCAATGAGGAAGGCGTCGATAAAGGGGGAGATGGGTTCGGGATTGATAAAGGTGGTCATTCCTCCCGCGATGACCAGGGGAAAGTCCGGCCCCCGGTCGCGGGTCTCGAGGGGAATGTGTGAAAGGGAAAGGAGGCTGAGAATATTGATGTAGTCGTTTTCGAAAGGGATGGAGAAGGCAAGGATGTCAAAGGCATTTAAAGGGCTTTTGGATTCCCGGCTTCTGGGGAGGAAGCGGGGAGGAGGGGAACCCCGCCTTTCCCCATGCTCGGGAATCTCTAAAAAGACCCGTTCACATACCACGTCCCTTCTTTGGTTGAGACGCTGGTAAAGGGTCTGGAACCCAAGATTGGCCATCCCAACGGAGGGTTGATTGGGGTAGACCAACGCGATGGCAACCTTGTCTCTCCACTGTCTCCCTTTCGAACGCATACACCTTAGTCGGCCTGCTTTCTCAAAAAGGCTGGGACATCGTACTCATCGTGATTGAGATCATCGATGACACCAACCTTGGTGTATGTAATATCGTCAAATTCAGGCAGCTTCCTGGATTTGAAGACCACTTTTCTTTCTTCTTCCTCCCCCGTGTTCCCGGTCAGCCTCTGATTGAAAGGCATGACGTTCTCCGTAAACTGGGGTGTCATCATACTGTCTTCCTTGCCGAAGCCCGTGGCGATCACCGTGACCCGCACGCTTTCCCCGAGGGACTCGTCCACCACGGCCCCGAAGATGATGTTGGCATCTTCGTGCGCCGCTTCGCGGATGAGGGAGGAAGCCTCGTGGATCTCGTTCAAGGTCATGGAGCGGTTCCCGGAGATGTTGATGAGGATTCCCTTGGCCCCGTCGATGGTCAGATCTTCGAGCAGGGGGTTGGAAATGGCCATCTGCGCCGCGTTGCTGGCCCTGTTTTCACCCGAGGCGATGCCGGTTCCCATGAGGGCCATGCCCATCTCGGACATGATGGTCCGGACGTCGGCGAAATCGAGATTGATGAGGCCTCGGACGAGGATAAGGTCCGAGATCCCTTTGGCGGCCTGCAAGAGAATGTCGTCGGCGACCTTGAAGGCGTCCATGAAGGAGATGTTCTTCCCCGTCACGGAGAGCAGGCGCTGGTTCGGTATGGTGATCAGGGTATCGGCGATCCTCTTGAGGAGACTGATGCCCGTTTCCGCCTGCTCCATGCGCCGCCTTCCCTCGAACTCGAAGGGTTTCGTCACGATGGCGACGGTCAGGGCTCCGATTTCCTTGGCGATCTTCGCGATAATGGGCGCGCCGCCCGTTCCCGTTCCGCCTCCCATTCCCGCGGTGACGAAGACCATGTCGGCTCCCATGAGGGCGCTCTTGATGCTGTCGACATCTTCGAGGGCGGCCTCTTCTCCGACCTTGGGGTTGGCTCCGGCCCCTAATCCCTTGGTCAGTTTCGCCCCCAGTTGGATCTTGACCGGTGCTCTGGAGGCACTTAGTGCCTGGGCGTCGGTGTTCGCGGCAATAAAATCGACGCCTTTGAGCTTGGCTTCGATCATATTGTCGATGGCGTTACACCCGCCCCCCCCGATACCGATGATCTTGACTTTTGCCGAAAAGCCCTTTTCTTCCTCAAAATCTATCATGTTCCCCTCCTTTATGGTTTACGATTTATGGAGAAACTACGGTTTCTCCTCTTGCCTCTTTCCTTTTTGACTTTGGGTTTAAAAATATTCTCCCAACCATTCTTTCATCCTTACCAGGACTTTCTTGAAAAGGTTGGTGTCCTGGGCCTTGAATCGTGTTTGGTGGAGGTTCTTGCTGCCGTAAAGGGCGAGTCCCACGGAAGTGGCGTAGAGGGGGGATGTCACGAGGTCCGTCAATCCCCCGATCCACCTGGGAACTCCGAGACGGATCGGCATGCCGAAGACCCGCTCGGCCAGTTCCACGGTTCCTTCCATGATGCTGCCCCCGCCCGTGAGAACGATTCCCGCGCCGAGGAGATCGGCCAGGCCGGATTCGTTGAGATTCTGATTGACCAGTTCGAAAATCTCTTCCATTCGGGGTTCGATGATCTCCGCCAGGGTTTTCCGGGACAAAATCCGGGGTTTTCTTCCCCCCACGCTGGGAACTTCGATGGTTTCGTCCTTTCGAATCATGGAGGCCAGGGCGCATCCATACCGGATCTTGAGGCGTTCCGCTTCCTGCTTCGGCGTTCTCAGGCCGATGGAGATATCGTGGGTCACGTGATTCCCCGCCAGGGCGATGACGGAGGTATGCTGGATCGTCCCCCCGACGAAGATGGCCAGATCCGTGGTGCCGCCCCCGATATCCAGGAGGGCGACGCCGATCTCCCGCTCGTCCCTGTCCAGAACGGCCTCGCTTGCTCCCAATTGCTCCAGGATGATGTCGTTCACGTCCAGTCCCGCCTTGTTGGCGCATTTGATGATGTTTTGCGCGGAGGTGACGGCCCCCGTGATGATGTGGACCTTCCCCTCCAATCGGACTCCCGCCATGCCCACCGGATCCCGGATACCCGTCTGGTCGTCCACGATGAATTCCTGGGGAATGACGTGGATGACCTCCCGGTCCAGGGGAAGGGCGACGGCGCTGGCCGTTTCGATGACGCGCTGGACATCCCTCGGGGTGATCTCCCTCGACTTGACCGCGATGATACCGTGGCTGTTCATCCCCTTGATGTGCCCTCCCGCGACTCCGGCGTACACGGAGGTGATTTCGCATCCCGCCATGAGTTCCGCTTCTTCAATGGTTTTCTTGATGGAATCGACGGTGGCATCGATGTTGATGACCACCCCTTTCCGGAGTCCTTTGGAAGGGTATTTCCCAATACCGATGATGTTGAGCTGATTGTCCACCACGTCGCCGACAACCGCGCAGATTTTCGTGGTTCCAATGTCGAGACCGACGACGAGGTTATCCAGTTTTTTCACGCTTTCCCTCCGATAGATTATGGGTGTATCTGACGACGACACGGTCGGGATACCGGCAATCGATGGCCCTGATGGGGACCTCTCTTCGTCTAAGATAGTGATAAACGGTCTGAAACCGGCGGAAACGACGGGTAAGGTTCTTCCGTCCCAGCTTGACGGGTAGGGCGTCGTTCAAGGTGATGAGCGTGATACCGCGGGTCAAGTCGAGATGGAACTCCGAGATAATGAGACTGGTTTTTCTGTTCAGAATGGAGAGGGCCTCCGTGATGAGGGGAAGATAGGCGGGAAGCTCTGAAAAATTGCGGGGACCCGTAAAAACGGGGAAGTCACATCCCACGTCCTTGCTGATCTTGGCAAAGATGACGCCGTCACGGTCCATGTAGTAGAATTCCCCGATTTTGATGAGGGCGACGGGGACCCTTTCCTCGATGTCTATGATAAGCGTGCTGGGCAGCTTCCGATGGATGCTGGCCTTTTTGATCCAGGGGTGTGAGACGAGTTTCTGGAAGAGGGATTTTAGATCCAGAGTCAGGAGGCTGGAGGTTTCGCTGAGTCCCAGGTAGTAGATGAGGTCCGTTTTGGATAGAATGCGGTTGCCATGGATAGCAATGCTTTTAACCTGAAAATAGGTGGAGTTTTGTAGTTCTCTATAGGCCCTGTTTCCAAGGTAGACCGTCAACGAGAGGATCAGGACCAAGAGGAAGCCCCACGTCGTCCTCTGGATGAACCGGAACGTCGTCCTGAAGCGGGATACCTTTGCCTCTTCCTTTTTCATTCGGTCCTTTCCCCTCTTTGGCCGGTTTTCAAGGAGGCCTCGTTCAAGATGGCCTCCGCCAAGTCCCCGAAGGACATGCCTGCTGCCTGGGCGGCCTTGGGAACGAGGCTCGTCGGGGTCATGCCCGGGATGGTGTTAACCTCTAAAATTGTTGGCCCCTTTTCTTCCGAGAGGATCATGTCCACGCGCGCGCATCCGCTGCATTCCAAGGTTTGATAGGCGTTAACCGCCAGTTCCTTGATGAGGTTTTCCGTGTCGGGATCCAGGGAGGCCGGGACATGATACAGGGTCTTCCCCGGCGTGTATTTTGAAGTGTAGTCGTAGAAACCCTCTTTTGGCTCAATGTGGATGAGGGGAAGGGGATTCCCGTTCAGGATGGAGGCCGTAATCTCCCGGCCGTCGATGAAGTCTTCCACCAGGACCCTTTGGTCCAATTCGAAGGCCGCCTCCAAGGCCTTTTGCCACGTTTCCGATGATCGGACAATCGTGACGCCGATGGTGGAGCCCTCTGAGGCGGGTTTTACCACGAGGGGAAGGGGACGAGGGGGAGCTGGAACGGGTTCTTTAAGGACCGTAAACGGGGGGGTCGGCAGATCCGCGTCGATGAAGAGTCGTTTGGAGATGATCTTGTCCATGGCGATGGCGCTCGCCATGACCCCGGAGCCCGTGTAGGGGATCTGGAGGATTTCGAGAAGCCCCTGGATGGTGCCGTCTTCTCCCCACCGGCCGTGGAGGGCGATGAAGGCCACCTCGATCCCCTTCTCCGTTAGCCGTGCGCAGATGTCTCTTGAAACGTCCAGGGTTTCAACCCGGTATCCCCGTTCGGCGAGGGCATTCGCGATGGCCGTTCCCGTCTTGATGGAGATCTCACGCTCCTTGGAGAGACCACCGAGCAGGACGCCGACCTTTGCGTTCGCGAATCGCCTAATTTCTTGCAATGACGACCTCCGGTTCAAGGTATATACCCGTTTTTTTTGCCACTTC
>CAZKUZ010000040.1:0-1665 GCA_964556045.1 uncultured Thermodesulfobacteriota bacterium
TTCCCTTCCCGCACGACGACACCGGCCACCCCCACGAGGGGCACCGCGGGATACTGCCTCCTGCCGTCTGCTCTCTCCATCACGAGGATTATAGTAGAGCAGCGGGAAAAAACAAATGGATCTCTGTCCGGCGGGAAACCACGGGATCATTCCCCTCCATCCTCGGCCCGTCCCAATGCCGTCTGCCGGCTCTTTGCGCTCACAAAATCCGGGTGCCAGGAGGAAAGGTGTCCCAATATTTCGGATCGACCCGTTCGGCCTCCCACGCAAAAGACGTCACGGTGATTGTCGCCCCCGCCGCTCTCGCCGATTTCACCCCGTCTGCCGAGATAGGAAAGAAACGTTCGCTTGCTTTTTTATCTTACTCCTCTTTCCTTCGGCACCAAGGTGAGCAAGGTCATAGAACCCTGGAACATAGACCTCGGCAAAGCCATGATTTTCATCCTCTCGCTATTGACACGTCTTTGCCTTTCGTTTAATAACTTTAGAAATAATTAAGTTTTCAAGGAGGACTTTATGGCACTGCTCCCCGAAGTCAAGAAACACTACGGAAAACAGAAACTGTTCATCAACGGTGAATGGATAGATTCAAAATCCGGCCTGATCCATGAGAACACGAATCCCGCCACCGACGAGGTGATCTCGGAATTCCCCACCGCCACCAAGGAAGAGGCGCGCGCGGCGGTGGAGGCGGCCAGCAATGCCTTCAAGACATGGAAGGACGTCCCGCTACGGGACCGGGCTCTGATCCTTTTCAACCTGCGTGCCAAGCTGGAAGAGCACTTCGACGAACTGACCCGGATCCTCACCCAGGACCACGGGCGCACCATCGGCGAGGCCAGGGGCTCGGTCCGCCGCGTAATCGAGAACGTGGAATCGGCCTGCTCGGCCCTCTACGGCATGCCCAAGTGGAACGAGCATATCGACCAGGTGGCCAACGGTATCGATCAATACCTCGTCTGGGAGCCGCTGGGTCCCTTCCTCATCGTCACGCCGGGGAACATTCCCATGCATGCCTGGTCCTCCTTCGTCCCTTACGCCATGGCCGCCGGCTGCACGGTGGTCGTGAGTCCCAGCCGTCAGGATCCCGTCGCCGCGGAGGCCATCTGTAAGGTAGCGGAAGAAGCGGGGTTTCCGAAGGGTGTCATCAACCTCATCCATGGCGGCCGGGAGATCAACAAGGAGATCCTGAACCAACCCGAGATCAAGGGCGTCGGCTTCATCGGCTCCAACCGGGCGGGGCACGACCTCTTCGAGATGTGCGGAAGATTGAAGAAAACCTCTTCCGTCAACGGCAACGGGAAGAACCACGTGGTTATCATGCCGGACGCCGACCTGGACCAGACGGCCCAGTGGCTGCTCAGGGCCTGCTTCGGGATGACGGGCCAGCGTTGCCTCGGCGCGGACAATATCATCGTCATAGGGGACATTTACGACGAGATGAAAGAGAAGTTCAAGCAGGCGGCCGCCAGTATGAAACTGGGATACGGTCTCGATGAAAGCACCGATCTCGGCCCCCTTGCCACCCGCGCAGGGAAGGAAAAGGTGGAGCGGTGGATCGATTCGGCCCTCAAGGACGGCATGAAGATCGTGCTGGAGGGACGGAATCCCAAGGTGGAGGGATACCCTAACGGCTACTTCCTCGCCCCCACCATCCTGGAAGAC
>CAZKUZ010000041.1:0-2974 GCA_964556045.1 uncultured Thermodesulfobacteriota bacterium
ACGCTAAAAGTGCGAAGCAACGGAATAAACCAGATAAACGAAAGTTCTACTGCTTGACGTAGAGCTTTCCGTCGAAGTAGTATTCCCGCCAGTAGGTCTGCCCGTTTTCCACGTGAACCTGATAGGAGAGGGTGCCGGAGCTGCCGTCCTGGGCCGGGTAGTAGATCGTTCCAGCCGCCGGGGTTCCTGGGGCCCGCCAGCTTCCCCGATCGTTTGCGGAATTCCCGTATCCCCAGTTTGTCTGACCCTGGGCGCTGTTGCCCGCCGCGAAATCGCTGTAATAGTTGTAGCGGCCGTCGCCCATCAGGACGATGATGGTGTGGCCGCTTGAGCGAATGTCCTTCCATCGACCGACCAGCTCGGGAAAGACCTTTCCCGTGGCAGGGTTGGCCCGAGCTTGTCCCGTGTCCTTTACGAAGAGGGCCTTGGCGCCGTTGGGAAAGGTGATGACCAGTCCCTGGCGGTTGAAGAAGTAGGGGTAGACAAAGGTCTGGCCGTCGGCCTGGACCGTGATCCTGTCCGCCGTGGCGGTGTAAGAGGCCGCTTCTCCGTTGAAGGTGAGGCGGTTTGAGGAGAGGAAATGGAGGTAGAGATTACCGTTCGCGGTTCGGCAGATCCATTTTCCCAGGAGGGAAGGCGTGGTTGCCCTGGGTTTCTGGAGAGGAGGTTTTTGAGCCTTCCCGAAGTCGAGGGCGCCGTTTCCGTTCGATGCGGGGGGCTGGATTTTTGCCTTTGGAAGCGGCCGTTTTTTCGGGACCGGGTGAAATGCAATAACGGTATTCTTGCCCTTTTTCTGGCTGATGAGCGTGAAAAGGAGGAGACCCTTCTCGAAATGGGCCTCGAAAGGAGCCCCTTTCTTCCCGACCCGACACTGCCCCGTGGCCACATCTCCCTGGGAGCGGCCGATGACCTGGAACTTCGCCCCCGTGGTGCTGGAGAGCAAGCCGGAAATCTTGCCCGCCGAATCCTGGGAGAGGGAAAGGTTGATCGTGGCCTTGGTCGATTTGAACACGTAGGCTCCGGAAAAGTCCGTGGCGCTGGCGATCGAGACCAGGCAGAAAAGGGCCATGAGGGCAATTCCAAGCACTCTCTTTTTCATAAACATGCTCCTTGTAGTGAGGTAGAAGGCCGGTGTTTTTGAAAGGTACCTAAAGAGATATTTGATTCCCATCCATTTTTTCTAATACATTTCACGGTGTCTTGCAAGGAAAACCGTCCCGGGGTATCGGTAGGCTCGCCGCTTTCAGCCACGCAACGGAACAAACGAGACAAACGGAACAAACGGAATAAACCAGACAAACGAACTACAGCAGGAGCTTCTCCGCCAAACCCAAAATGATCTCGGTTCCTTTGACCAGGTCGTCGATCTCGATGAACTCGTTGAAGGCGTGCGCCTGGGCGATGTCTCCCGGTCCGAAGGTGACGGCTGGGATGCCGGCGTCGTTGATGAAGTTTCTCACGTCGGTGGAGTAGGGGGTTCCCCAGATTTCCGCCTCTTGCCCCGTTACGGCCTCGATTTCGCGGGCGAGTAGGCCGACCTGGGGGTGGTCGGGTGAGATTTCGGCCGATTCGTATAGACGCGTAATTTCGAGGGAGGCCGAAAATTCCGGGTCCTCGGACGCGAGTTTCTTCAGGATTTGCTCGATTTCACGTTCGACCTCCTCCACGGTTTCATTCGGGTTCATGCGCCGATCCAGGATGAGGGTCAGGGATTCGGGCACCACGTTTTCCTTGGTCCCCGCCTTGAGGATGGTCATGGTGCACTTTGCCGGGCCGCAGAGGGGATGAACGCTTTTTCGGGCCTTCGCGTCGTAGTCTTTGATGGCGTTTCCCAAGGCCAGGAATTTGTCGATAGGGTTGATGCCCTGTTCCGCAATGGAGCAGTGCGCCGGTTTTCCCGTAATCGTGATTCGGAACCAGGCGAGGCCCTTTTCCGCCACGCCTAACTTGAATCCCGTGGGCTCGAGGACGATGCCGAATCCCTCCGTGTAACCGGATTCCTGCAAGAGCGTCTTCGTCCCCGGTTCTCCCGTTTCTTCCCCCACCGCGAAGGCGAGAACCAGGTCCCCTTGAGGTTTCGCCCCGAAAGCCGGAGGACACGGGCCGTCTCCAGGGCCACGCCGATCCCGCCCTTCATGTCACAGCTTCCCCGACCGTAGATGCGCCCATCCCGGAGCGTCCCGGAAAAGGGGGGATCCACCCATTCGTCGGGATTCCCTTCTGGAACGACGTCCATGTGGCCGTTCAGGAAGAGGGGAGGGCGTTCTCCGCTTCCGGGGAGGACGGCCAGGACCTGGGGGCGATTTACGAACGGTTTTTCAATGAGCTTGCTCTGGAATCCCCAACCGTTAAGCAGATTAAAGAGATACTCCGCCACGGGTTTTTCTTCTCCCGGGGGATTGACGGAGGGGATTCGAACGAGGTCCTGGACGATATTCGTGAGCCGGGACGTGTCGATCATGGATGTTAGGCGATCTGCCATGTTTGCCTCCTTTGCAGAGGATTAGATCCATCGTCGGAAGGGTGTGTCGAATAAAAAAGAGGGGACAAGGCGTGAAGCCTGTCCCCTCTCTTCTCGATCCAGTGGTTACCCGAGGTTTTTTTACAGAGGTTAATCCTTTTTCTCCTCCCCGGGTTTCGGCGTTTCTTCGGCCGGCTCTGACTTGGTCTCTTCGGTTGTTTTGTCCGCGGGCTCCGATGTCTTTTCCCGGGAAGACGCGGTTGCAGGGGTTGTGGGCTGGGTTTCTTCTGGCTGGGTTCCTGAAGCGGGAGACTCTCCGGTCTCCGCCGCGACGATTTCCCGTCCCACGTCTCCCATGAGGAAGGCGGTTTCGATCAACAGGTAAAAGCCGACGAAGACCCCGATGATCCATCCCACGAGGGGAATATTAGAGAGGAGCCCCAGGATGATTGCCATCACAAAGATAATGAGGAAGACCTTGATATAGGAGAAGAAGTGTTTGGTGATCAGCTC
>CAZKUZ010000042.1:0-4922 GCA_964556045.1 uncultured Thermodesulfobacteriota bacterium
CCGCCACAAGGAAAGCAAAGCCAGCCTGGAGCTGCTTTCCCACTTTCCCGTCGGCGTGATCCTCACGAGCGGCGAAGACGGCCCCTCCCGCATCGCCGAGGACCTTACGAGGAAAATCCGCGGGGCGGAAAAGTGGGAAAGTTCGGTCTGCCAGCGCTTGGGTACCCCGGAGGAAAGGATCGACACGGCCCCCCTCGCCCGCCTCATTGGCCAGACATACCGCGTCCCCAACCTCCTCGTTGTCCGGAATCCCGAGCCGGTCGATCCGGCCGCCACGGCGGATTTCGGGCGGCCGGACGACGCCTTCGCGCACAATAAGGGGCTGATCACGCACCCCGAGGTGCGGGCCGTGGTTCTCTCCAAACTCCGCCTCGCCCGGGCCCGGGTGATGTGGGACGTGGGCGCCGGGTCGGGAGCCGTGGGGATCGAGGCGGCGTGCCTGAATCCCGGCCTCTCCGTCCATGCCGTCGAAAAGAACCCCGAAAGGATCAAACAGATCGCGGCGAACCGGGAAACCTTCAGGGTCCGGAACCTCTCCCTTCACGCGGGAAACATGATAGAGATTCTCCCCACCCTTCCCCCGCCCGATCGGGTCTTCATCGGCGGCGGCGGGAAGGACCTTTCAGATTTCCTCCCCTCCCTCTACGAAGCCCTCGTCCCCGGAGGGATCGTCGTGGCCACCACTATCACCCTGGAATCTTTCGAGATCCTCTCCCGGTTCCTCCAGGAGCGTTCCCTGGACGCGGAAGTCCTCCAGCTCCAGGTGACCCGGATGACTCCCCTTGCTGGCTATCACAAGATGACCCCCGACAACCCCATTACCCTGTTTATGTTTCGCAAAGCGGGATAAGCGTCCGCCTTATCACAAATCTTAATCAGTCCTCAGCTGGCAATAACGGACTGTTTTCAATGTATGATTGGAACAGCAGGGATAATAGGAATACGAAGCCCTTTACATCCGCCGCGCAAAACGGCATAAACATGGAAAAAGGAATTGGGAGCACGACGAGATGACGAACGTGGATGAGGTTTTGCTGAAGACACGCGATGCGGATGGCTTTTTGACCCTGACCCTGAACCGGCCGGGCAAGCTCAACGCCCTCAACCCCGATCTGCTCTTCGCCCTGGACGCGGCGGTAAAAGAGGCAAACGAGGCGACGGATCTTAAGGGGGTCATCCTGACCGGCGCGGGTGGGCATTTCTGCGCGGGCGGGGACGTATTCATCATGAAGGAGGCGATTGAATCCCGGAATATTGATGCCCTTTCCCCTTTTCTCTCCATCCTGGAGCAGACGGCGCACACGCTGTTTACCTGCCACCTGCCGACCCTGTGCCTGCTGGACGGGATCGTGGCGGGGGCGGGCATCGGCCTGGCGTCGGCCGCCGATATCCGCGTTGCCACGAAGGAGACCCGCTGTCACTTCGCCTTTCCCACGCTGGGTGCCATCCCGGACGCGGGGTCCAGCTACCTTCTCCCCAACATCATCGGCTACCACCGGGCGATGGAGTTCTACATCCGAAACGAACCGGTGGACGCGGAGACGGGCCTCGCCTGGGGATTGTACCACGAGGTAGTCGACAAAGAGGCCGTTCCGGAGCGGCTGGCGTTCTGGAAAGGAAAGATGGCCGCCCTTGCCTCGAAAGGGTTCAAGCTGAGCAAGGAGCTCTTCCGACAGGCCCTGCACCGGTCGATGAAGGACCAGGTGGACGCGGAGTATTTCGCCCAGTTGACGGCCATGAAATCCGAGCACTTCTACCAGAAGGTGTCGGAGCTCACGGCGAAAAAGAACGGGTAGATCCATGAACGATTTCACGCTGAATCTCAGCCCCCATCGGTACTTGAAACGGAAGGGTGTCCTCAAGGCATTCGGGGAGATTCTCGCGCCCTACGGGAAAGAGGCCTTCGTCCTTTTCGATCCCTTTATCCGGGAAAGGTATGGTTCCGTTGTAGAGGAAACGCTCAAGAAGGGTGGCTTCCATGTAACGGCGGGGAGCATGAAGCGAGAATGCAGCGAGGAAGAGGGGATTTTCTGGGCAAGCCGGCTCCGATCCTCACCTCCCGACTGCGTCATCGGTATGGGCGGAGGAAAGGCCATCGATCTGGCGAAATGGATTGCCGCCAAGATCGGCAGGCCCTTTATCGCCATCCCCACGAGTGCCGCGACCTGCGCCGCCGTTACGTTCATTTCCCCCCTCTACACGCCAGAAGGTGTCTACGTGAAAACGGCGGACGCGGCTGTTCCCTCGCTCACGCTCGTCGATCCTGACATCATGCTGACTCAGCCGCCGAGGCTATTGGCCTCCGGGATGGCCGACGCCATGGCGAAATGGATGGAGGCCAAGGGGATGCGGAAGCAGCACCACAAGCGCATCCACACCGCGTCGGCCCTCTCCCTGGCGAGGCTTACCTACGAGTTCCTGTCCCGAAAGGGAACCCGGGCGCTGGAAGACCTGGAAAATGGCCGATGGACGGAGACCCTGTCGGAGGTGGTGGACATCAACCTCCTGACCACGGGGCTGATCAGCCTGCTGGGCGGGAGAAAGGTGCGCGTCAACGCGGCCCACGCCTTCCAGAAGTTCTTTTGCGGGCGGGGGTCAAAGAGAGACATCCTCCACGGGGAATGGGTGGCCTTCGGCCTGATCGTTCAGATGATCTTGGAAAGGGCTTCCGAATCTTCCATTCAGCGACACATCATCCTCTTTACACGCTGGGGGCTTCCCCTCACGCTCGACGCCCTGGGAATTTCGCGGGACGAAGAAACCTTCGAGGCCGCCCTGGAAAAGATGCTTGGGGAGAGCAGCCCGATTCATAACCTGCACGTCCCCGTGACGAGGGCGCAGGTGCGAGACGCCATCCTGAAGGCGGACGAAATGGGAAGCAGGTTTCTACCGTCTTTTTAAGGCTACTCCTTTACCGCGAGAATTTTTTGCCTCAGCGGCGGCGGGAAAAGAGGCGGGGAAGGATTTTCAGCCCCTTTACCGTGATTTCTTTCAAGCGGTAGAGATAAGAATATAGGCCGGGTTTGGAACGCAATTCCGGATACCGATTGGCCATGAATTCCTTCCCCGGAAAGAGCATGTCCCAGATGTAGCGAAGTTTCAGGACGGGGCCCTTCATGGTCATGAGCTTGGCCAAAAAGGTTTTGGCATCCCTGTTATCCTCATCCCCGAAACCCGCGAATGAGGTAAAAACCCACTGTTCAAATCTACTGGGACGGAACGATTGCAGCCGTTCCCGAACGTCGGGGGGCACGGAGGCTTGGAAAAGTTCCGCGGCCTTTTTCAGGCTGAAGCGCACCGGCAGGACCAATCTGCAATCGATGACCCTGTTTACGAACTGATCCCAATCGAGGGTTTTTCCATAGTGATGGATCAACTCGGTGATGTCACAGGCGGAGGCAAGCCATCCGCCACGGGCGTGCTGAACGAGGTGAAGGCAGGCGTGAAGGAGCAGGTCCTCGGGAGACAGGATCAGGGTATCGACCCCCGCGATCTTTGCCTTTCTCGCCCTTTCCCATAAGCCTTTCATGTCCAGTCTCCCCGGATAGGGGTATGGAGGGCCGAGACTCCAGTGAGGCTCGACCATGACAGGGAAGGTACCATCCTTGACATACGCGAGCTCTCCCTGGAAGTCCTCCGCGCCGGGACGCCACAGGGGCCCATGGTGCCGATACCCCATACCACGCAGGATTTCCAGGACCCGGGGCAGCTTTTCCCGATGAATCAGGATGTCCATGTCGCTGAAGGATCTCATGCCGGCCGGATAGATGCCGTCCATCACGACGCCTTTGAGGGGGATCGCCTCTATGGCGGACTCATTAAAAGCCGTTAGAATCCGCTTGAGTTCCTTGAAATAAAGAAGGTTCCTGGCCGAGGTCATGAGACGCATTTTCTTCGCCTTCTCTTCCAGCTCGGCGGGGAAGGTTTTGTCAGGCCGCGACCTTTTCAAGAGATACAGCACCAGCGGGAGATGCCTTTCCCCCTCCTCCAAGAGTAACTGTTCGATGTCTTGAATAGGAGACATTAAAGGGTCTTTAAAGACCTGACCGGAAGCATCAAGCCTTTTCGAAAGGATCGGAAGATAACACGATCATTTCCCGGCGCTTCAGCGCCTCAATAAATTCACGGCAGTCTTTCTCAGCCGTTTCCCGGGTAACCTCAAACTCCTGGCAAACCCTTTCCACGATCTCTTCAACCCTGGTTCGGCCGTTCATCTGCTCCCAAATGAAGGTTGCCACCGGGTTCAAGGCGTGGAAGGTGCTGTCTTCCAAATCTACGATAACCGCCTCGTCATCGATGACCCGATAAGCGGTTTTCTCGCCGTTTTTTGCAACATACCTATCCAACACTTCTCATTCCCCCGAACCTTGCCTTGCCAAGGCAAAATCCACCGCTACCAACATGGCAACGGATAACTATTATCACCTTGAGCAATGTATAAGACTTCATTCACCTTGTCAATTCGGGAAGAGAGATGGATATTCCAGACCTTCCGGTGAGAGGCAAAAAAAACAGCCAGGACAACTTCCGCCATCCTGGCTGACAGTTTATCCCTTTTAGTTTTAGAACTTATCGGCATACTGGCCGATGAGCGGCACGTACCATTTCTCTCCCTTGAGGGCCTTGATGATACAGAAGATATGGAGGATGAGGATTCCCAGCCAGATGAACAACCCCAGGAAGGCAAAAATGATATTGAGGATGGGGATGAACCCGAAGATCATCAAAACGATCCAAAGCGCGATTTCAAAGGCCACCAACACGAGTCCCTGCTTGGAATGCCAACGAACATACTCGTTGTCCTTCGCCACGAAAAACGGGATCAGGGCCAGGATCCCCAAATAGGCCAGGACGAGGAAAATCACGTCCTCCGACTGCCTTTTAGATTGTTGAGGTTCTCCTTGAGAACTTTCCTGCGAGCT
>CAZKUZ010000043.1:0-2251 GCA_964556045.1 uncultured Thermodesulfobacteriota bacterium
GAAAGATCATCGTGGACACCTACGGCGGCCAGGGAAGCCACGGAGGCGGCGCCTTCTCGGGGAAAGACCCCTCCAAGGTGGACCGAAGCGCCTCCTACATGGCCCGCTACATCGCCAAGAACATCGTGGCCGGAGGTCTCGCCAGCAAGTGCGAGGTTCAGCTCGCCTACGCCATCGGCGTGCCGGAACCCGTGTCCGTCATGATCAACACCTTTGGAACCTCCAAGATCTCACCGGATAAGATCGCCAAGCTGGTCCGCGAGGTCTTCCCGCTGAAACCCGCCGGCATCATCAAGTATCTCAATCTCCTCCGTCCCATCTTCAAGAAGACGGCCGCCTACGGGCACTTCGGAAGAAGCCTCCCCGAATTCACCTGGGAAAAGACCGACAAGGCGGAAGAGCTCAAAAAACTCGCCGGGCTGTAAGCCCAAGGATACAGAAAGGAAAACTCGATGGACTACGATATCGCCGACATCTCCCTCGCCGACAAAGGGCGACTGAGAATCGAATGGGCGGCCCAGAGCATGCCCGTTTTGAACCAGATCAAAGAACGATTTGAAAAGGAAAAACCACTCCAAGGCTACCGCCTCTCCGCCTGCCTGCACGTGACGACGGAGACCGCCAGCCTGATGAAAACCCTCAAGGCGGGCGGGGCGGACGTGGCCCTCTGCGCCTCCAATCCCTTGAGCACCCAGGACGACGTGGCCGCGGCCCTCGTCAAGGACGACGGGATCCCCGTGTTCGCCGTCAAGGGGGAAGACGACGCCACCTACTACGATCACATCCGGGCGGCCCTACAGCACGAACCCCACGTCACCATGGACGACGGCGCGGACCTGGTCTCCTCCCTCCACTTCATCGCCCTGGATAAGCTGGATGGATTACACCCTTCCGTCAGAACATGGGCTGAAAAGATGGAGGCCGGTAAACGCAAGGCCCTTGTCGAGAATGTCGTGGGAAGCACGGAAGAGACAACGACGGGCGTTATCCGGCTCCGAAGCATGGCGGAGGACGGGATCCTCCAGTTCCCCGTCGTCGCCGTGAACGACGCCATGACCAAGCACCTCTTCGACAACCGGTACGGCACAGGACAGAGCACAATCGACGGCATCATCCGGGCCACCAACCGCCTCATCGCGGGAAGCGTCTTCGTCGTCTGCGGCTACGGATGGTGCAGCCGCGGCGTGGCCATGCGGGCCCGGGGCATGGGGGCCAACGTGATCGTCACCGAGGTCGATCCCCTTCGCGCCCTGGAAGCCGTCATGGACGGCTACCGCGTCATGCCCATCGCCGAAGCGGCGAAGATCGGGGACTTTTTCGTGACCCTGACGGGCGACCGTGACGTGATCCGTAAGGAACACTTCCTCCTGATGAAAAGCGGCGCCATCGTCGCCAATTCAGGCCACTTCAACGTGGAGCTGGACATCGAAGGGCTGGAAGAAATCTCCGTGGAAAAGCGGAAGATCCGCGAGTTCGTGGACGAGTACAAGCTCGAAGACGGCCGATGCATCTACCTCCTGGGCGAGGGACGCCTCATCAACCTGGCCGCCGCCGAGGGGCACCCCTCCAGCGTCATGGACATGAGCTTCGCCAACCAGGCCCTCTGCGCCGAGTACCTGGTCAAAAACGCGAGCAAGCTGGAAAAGAAGGTTTACGGGGTTCCCCTGGACATCGACAACGAGATCGCCCGGCTGAAACTGATCGCCATGGACGTCACCATCGACACGCTGACCAAGGAGCAGGAGGCCTACCTCCATTCCTGGGAATCCGGAACGTAAGATGGAACGGGACGAGGAATTTACAGAGATATTTGTAACCCCCTCGCCCATCGAAGCGGACTACCTGAGACTGACCCTGTCGGACAACGGCATCCCCTGTTTCATCCGTGACCTGCGGGTGACTCCCTACCCCGTGCACGTCAAGAACATGGCCGAGCAACGCCTCTACGTGCCCGCGAGGGACTTCGAGAAGGCAAAGGCCTTCATCCTGCAGCTCATGGAGGACCAGGAAATCGCGCTCGAAGGCCGTTTCTCCGACGAGGACGATCCGCCCTTCGATCTCGAAACCCCCTGACAAGCCCGTTCCAACGGGGGTTTTTAGAAACAGAGACCAAGTGGGGAAAATCGCATGGGAGATCCAACGCTGCCGTCCCTGATAAAAAGGCTGGAAAAGAAAAAAGAGCTCAAACGGATCAAGGTCGAGGTCGATCCCATCCTTGAAATCAGCGAGATCACCCAGCGGGTCTTTCGAA
>CAZKUZ010000044.1:0-9969 GCA_964556045.1 uncultured Thermodesulfobacteriota bacterium
ATGTTCGGCATTGGCATGACAGAACTGCTCGTGATCCTGGTGATTGCCCTGATCATCTTCGGACCGAAACGCCTTCCGGAGCTTGCGAAGCACCTTGGTAAAGCCATGCGTGAATTCAAGAAGGCCACGGATGAAGTCAAGGAGAACATCGGCCTGGACGGACTCGATCTGGACGAAATCGGCCCCACCCCCGAGGAAGAGGCTGTCTCGGAAGAACCTTCCGAATCGCTCGAAGAAGACGACACTAAACCTCCCCCTGAAAATTCCCCTGAGGACACGGAGGGGGAGGAAAAAGAAAAAGAAGACATTCATCCCACCTCTTCACCCCCTGACACTGTCCCATGAGTCCCCTCACAGAAGAAGAAAAACTCCCCTTTACAGATCACCTTGAAGAGCTCCGACGACGACTGATTATTTCCGTCATCGCCATCGCGGTGGGATTCATCGTTTCCTATTTCTTCTCCAAACAACTCTTTGAAATCTTGATGAAACCCCTCATTGTCTCCCTGCCGCCGAAATCGACCCTGATCTTCACCAGCCTGCCCGAGGCCTTTTTTACCTACCTGAAGGTTTCTCTCTTGTCCGGAATCTTCCTGGCGTCTCCCGTCGTCCTTTACGAAATGTGGGCCTTTATCTCGCCCGGCCTTTACAAACACGAAAAACGGTATGTCGTTCCTTTCGTCCTTTTCTCTTCCATCTTTTTCATCGGCGGGGCGCTCTTCGGCTATTTCGTCGTCTTCCCTTTCGGTTTCAAATTCTTCCTGGGCTTTGCCACGGATTACATCCGGCCCATGCCCACCATCAAGGAATACTTCGGGTTTTGCGCCAAGCTCCTCTTCGCTTTCGGGGTCATCTTCGAACTCCCCCTCCTCGTGCTCTTCCTCTCTCGGATCGGCATCGTTAACGAGAAGATGCTTCGGAAACAGAGAAAATACGCCATCCTCCTCGTCTTCGTCGCCTCAGCCATTCTGACCCCGCCGGATGTGATGACCCAGTTGATGATGGCCGGACCGCTTTTGGCCTTGTATGAAATCAGTATCTGGGTGGCCAAAGTGTTTGGAAGGAAAAGAGTCGAAGAGGAACCCAATGAAGAGGAAGATGACGATGGCGCGATAACACCCGGGGACACGCCGGATAAAGGAAAGCAGGAGACTCCAGAAACCGGTGACACCCGGGAAGAGGATGAGCTTTCCCCTGAAGAGGAGGCCGAAGAGCAGGACAAATCCTAAATTTTTTCATTGACTTGACTGGTCAACTTTGTTATGAGTGTGAAAATTTAATTAAATTCGGAAGGTGAAAATTCTATGATAGAGATTCGATTCCATGGTAGAGGAGGACAGGGAGCCGTTACATCCGCCGAGCTGTTGGCCGTGGCGGCCATCGAGCATGGTATGTATGCCCAGGCATTCCCAAGCTTCGGTCCGGAACGACGGGGAGCCCCTGTGGTCGCGTTCTGCAGAATCAGTGATACACCCATCCGGCTTCGGGCCAACATCTACGAACCGGACGTGGTTATTGTTCTGGATCCCTCGGTCTTGACCATCGCCCACGTCGAAAAGGGGCTCAAGCCCAACGGAACCTTGATCTGCAATACCAAATACGACGGGCAACACATCCGTAACCTTTTGAAGATCAATCAGAAGACCGCTACCGTCAATGCCACCCATATCGCCATGGAAATTCTGAAGCTTCCCATTACCAATACCACCATGCTGGGTGCGTTGATCAAGGCTACAGGGCTTTTGGAAAAAGACGCCCTGGAAGGCCCCCTGAAACGGCGGTTCGGAAAGATCGCCGAAAAAAACATCATGGCCTACAAAGAGGCTTACGAAAAAACAACGATTTTAGAATAGCCAAGGGAGAATCAAGGTGAAACCTGTAGATCAGATGACCTGGAAAGACCTGAACGTTGGATGCGTCATCACAGAGGCGGGAAACGCTGCGGAATACAAGAGTGGCGACTGGCGTTCCATGCGTCCCATTTGGGACAAGGAACGCTGCATTCAATGCGGTGTCTGTTATATCTTTTGCCCCGACGCGGCCATTTATAAAACGGAAGACGACTATTTCGAAGCCGATCTCTACTACTGTAAAGGGTGCGGAATCTGTGTAAGGGAATGTGTCACCGGGGCCATTCGCTTGGTTGAGGAGGAAGAATAATGCCGAAACGTGTTGGAATGGAGGTATCCATCGCCGCGAGCGAGGCGGTTCGCCTGGCAAACGTGGACGCCATCGCGGCCTATCCCATCACTCCACAAACCCATATCGTGGAACATCTCTCGGAGTTTGTCGCCAACGGGGAACTGGATGCCGAATTCATCCCCGTGGAATCGGAACACTCCGCCATGAGCGTCTGCTGTGGAACCTCGGCGGCAGGGGCCAGAACCTTTACGTGCACCAGCTCCCAGGGATTGGCGCTCATGTCCGAGATCGTGTTCATCGCCTCAGCCATGCAGCTTCCCATCGTCATGATCCTGGCAAACCGGTCCCTGTCCGGCCCTCTGAGTATCTGGAATGACCACACGGATGTTATGCTGATCCGGGACTGCGGCTGGATCCAGTGTTTTGGTGAAAACGGGCAGGAGATCTTCGACCTGACCCTGTGCGCCTTCAGAATCGCGGAGGATCATCGGGTCGTTCTTCCCTTCATCGTCAACATGGATGGATTCATCCTCTCCCATGTGATCGAGCCGGTGGAACTTCTGGACCAAGAAACGGTGGACAAGTTCCTTCCAGTTTATAAACCGGTTTACCGCCTCGATCCGGACAACCCCGTAACCATGGGCGCCTTCGCCATGCCGGATCTTTACACGGAAACCAAAAAGGCCCAAGACGAGAGGCTCAAGGCTTCCAAGCCCGTGATTGAAGAGATCTGGAAAGAGTTCGGGGACCTGACGGGACGCTACTACTCCCCCATCGAAACCTACAAGGCAGAAGGAGCCAAGACCCTCTTTATCACCATGGGAGGATTCAGCGAAACGGCGTCCACGGCCGTGGACATGATGCGGGAAGAAGGCGAACCCGTCGGATTGTGCAAGATTCGTCTCTGGCGCCCCTTTCCCTTTGAGGACTTCTGGAACGCCGTCAAGGGAGTGGATACCTTGATCGTCATCGATCGGGCCACGTCTTATGGCGGCCCGGGAGGTCCCGTCGCATCGGAACTCCGCTCCGCTCTCTACACCTGGGAAAACGCTCCCAAGGTGGTCGACTTCATCGCAGGGCTTGCGGGCAGGGACGTCGCACCGGGGGATTATAAGAAAATGTATCAACGTGCCCAGCAGCGAATCGCCTCGGGAGACATTGCGGGCTACGAAATCTACGGAGTAAGGGAATAATGGAAAATTTCAATGTTTATGCCGTAAGACTGCTGCCGAAGGGAGAGTACATCGCCCCAGGTCACCGGGCATGTCAAGGCTGTGCCGAGGTCCTGGCCGTCCGCCTCGTGGGAAAAGCCCTGGGCAGAAACACCGTCATCGCTTGCGCAACGGGGTGCATGGAAATCATCTCTTCCCCACTTCCAACCACTTCCTGGCGTGTACCATGGATTCACGTGGCCTTCGAGAACGCCGCGGCCGTGGCATCAGGGGTTGAAGCGGGACTCAAGGTCCTGATGCGCAAGGGACGAATCCCCAAGAAGAAGATCAACGTCTTGGCCATGGCCGGAGACGGGGGAACCTCCGATATCGGATTACAGGCTCTTTCCGGTGCCTTGGAACGGGGCCACAACATGATTTACGTCTGCTACGACAACGAGGCCTATATGAACACAGGAATCCAACGGTCCTCCTCAACGCCCTTCGGGGCGGCCACGACCACTTCACCGGCCGGAAAGGTCAAACCGGGGCAGGTCACCTGGAAGAAGAACATGCCGGAGATCGCGGTGGCTCATAACATCCCTTACGTGGCAACAGCGTGCCCCAGCTATCCCTTCGACCTGATGGAGAAGGTCAAAAAGGCCGCGGAGGTGGAAGGACCTGCCTACGTGCATATCCTCTCCGTCTGCCCCACCGGTTGGCGGCTCCCACCGGACCTCGCCATTCGAGCCGGCCGGCTCGCCGTGGAAACGGGGATCTTCCCCCTCTACGAGGTGGAAAACGGAAAATACACGTTGAGCGTGGAGATCCCGAAACGGAGACCCGTCGAAGATTATCTAAAGATTCAGGGGCGTTTTCGCCACCTGACGCCTGATCTCATCCAGAAGATTCAGGAACACGTGGACAAGAAATATAACAACCTGTTAGCAAAGGTTCGCTTCAGTGAGGAACTATCATGAACCCGGAAACATTGGACGCCATTCTCGATCGGTATAACAGAAACCCCGCCCAGTTGATCCCGATTCTCCAGGACGTGCAGGCGGAGGAAAACTATCTCCCAAGGGAGGCCTTAGAGGCCATCTCCGAAAAGCTGGACATTCCCCTCGTTCGGATCTACTCGGTCGCAACATTCTACAAGGCCTTTAGCCTGAAACCGAGAGGGAAACATATCATCCAGGTCTGCATGGGAACCGCCTGCCACGTGCGCGGCGCCCCTCGCATCCTCGACAAAATGGTCCGGGATCTTGGCGTCCAGCCCGGCGCGACCACAAAAGACATGGAATTTACACTGGAAACCGTCAACTGCCTCGGCGCATGCGCCTTGGGGCCCATCGTGGTGGTTGACGGCGAATACCACGGACAGATGACGTCCCCCAAGTGGGATAAAATCTATAAAACGCTGAAGAAGGCAGAGGGTTAATCGATGAGACGTGTGAACTCCCAGCAGGAGCTGGAGGCTTTACGAGAAGAGATCCGGAAGGCAAGGGATCCCAACCAGATCCTTGTAACCATTTGTACCGGAACCGGGTGCCATGCTTATGGCTGTATGAACATCGTATCCGCCTTTAAACAGGAGATCGAGAAGGCGGGACTGAGCGACAAGGTGGGGATCCGAACCACGGGGTGCCACGGCTTCTGCGAGAGGGGCCCCCTGGTGGTTATCTATCCCCAAAAGATCTTCTACCAGCGGGTGCAGGTTGACGATGTGGCTGAGATCGTCAACGATACCTTGAAGGACAGCAAGGTCATCGATCGTCTCCTCTACGCCCATCCCCAGACCGAGAAGGTGGCAACTTACGAACACGACGTTCCCTTCTACAATCTCCAGAAGAGGATCATCTTTGGCAACAACGGCCTCATCGACCCCACCAGCCTGGAAGACTATCTCGCCATCGGCGGATACGCGGCCTTCGCCAAGGCCCTCTTCGCCATGAAACCCGAAGAAGTCTTGGAGGAAGTCAAAAAATCGGGACTCCGCGGGAGAGGCGGCGGAGGTTTCCCGACGGGACGCAAGTGGGAAAGCTGCCGAAACGCCAAAGGCGACAAGAAATACGTCATCTGCAACGCGGATGAGGGCGACCCCGGCGCGTATATGGACCGGAGCCTCTTGGAAGGAAATCCCCACAGTGTCCTGGAAGGGATGTTGATCGGAGCCTACGCCATCGGCTCGGACGAAGGATACATCTACGTGCGAAACGAGTATCCCCTGGCGGTCAAACACGCGGAGATCGCCATTGATGCCCTGAAAGAGATAGGGCTTTTGGGTGAAAACATCCTGGGCACCGATTTCTCCTTCGACATTCACATCAACCGGGGCGGCGGTGCCTTCGTGTGTGGTGAATCGACCGCCCTCGTGGCCTCCATCGAAGGGCGCGTAGGCGAACCCCGCTCCAAATACATCCACCTGGCGGAAAGCGGTTTGTGGGGGAAACCCACCAACCTCAACAACGTGGAAACATGGGCCAACGTCCCCGTGATCATAGAGAAAGGGGCCGACTGGTACACCCAGATCGGAACGGAAGGCAGCAAGGGGACAAAGATCTTTTCGTTGGTCGGAAAGGTTAACAACACGGGCCTTGTCGAGGTCCCCATGGGGATCACCCTCCGAGAGATTATCTTCGATATCGGCGGAGGCATTCCCAACGGGAAGAAGTTCAAGGCCGTCCAGACGGGAGGCCCCTCCGGCGGCTGTATCCCGGAATCCCTCATCGATATCCCCGTCGATTTCGACAAGCTGACAGAGGTGGGGTCCATGATGGGATCCGGGGGAATGATCGTCATGGACGAGTCCACCTGCATGGTGGACGTGGCCAAGTACTTCGTCAATTTCCTGAAGGGAGAGTCGTGCGGCAAGTGCACTCCCTGCCGGGAAGGACTGTTACGGATGTCCCAGATCCTCGAAGACATCACGGAAGGTCGCGGGGAAGAGGGAGATATCGAGCTGCTGGAGGAATTGGGCGAGGTCATGAAGGATGCCTCTCTCTGCGGGCTCGGCCAGACGGCCCCCAACCCGGTGCTCAGCACGATCAAGTATTTCCGGGACGAATACGAGGCCCACATCAAGGAAAAGCGCTGCCCGGCGGGAGTCTGTAAGGCCCTTATTACCTATGAGATCGACCCGGACAAGTGTACCGGATGCGGCGCGTGTAAGCGCAACTGCCCGGTGGAATGTATCTCCGGTGAGAAGAAAGAGCCTCATACCATCGATCAATCGAAGTGCATCAAGTGCGGCACCTGTAAAGACGTCTGTAAGTTTGATGCCATAACCGTGAAATAGAAGGAAACAACCATGGCAAAGGTTCAACTAACCATTGACGGAAGAACGGTCGAAGCGGAAGAGGGCGCCATGCTGCTGCAGGTCGCCAGGGACGCGGGTGCGGACATCCCTTCCCTCTGTCACAACGACGAAATAAAACCTTACGGCGCCTGCCGGATGTGTATGGTCGAGGTGGAGGAACATGGAAGAAAACGCCTGGTAACTTCCTGCACCTATCCCGTTAAAGAAGGTATCTCCGTCACGACCCAATCCGACCGTATCTTCAGAAATCGCAAGATGATCGTGGAACTCCTGCTCGCCCGGTGTTACAAGGTTCCCGAGGTACGGGAAATGGCGCGGGCATACGGCATCGATATTGAAAACCCACGATTCGAAACCCGCGAAGATACCTGCATCCTCTGCGGCATGTGCGTCCGTGTGTGCGACGAGGTCGTCGGGGTTCACGCCATCGGGTTCGCGGGGAGAGGTCCGGATCGCGTTCCGACCCCCCCCTTCAAGGAACCCTCCGAGCTCTGTATCGCGTGTGGGGCCTGCGTCTATGTATGCCCGGTCGACGCCATCAAGATGGTCCAGACCCCAGAGACAAGAACCATCAAGCGTTGGCAGCGGACCTTGCCCATGAAGGTATGCAAAATCTGCGGTGAACCCTTCATGCCGGAGTATCAAATCGAATACTTCAAAAAACGCGCCAAGATACCGGAGGACTTCTTTGAGGTTTGTCCCAATTGTCGCTAATTTTATCACAAAAAAGGCCATGCTTTCCCAGGGCGAGGGTTTCTCGCCCTTTTCTTTTAGGAACAGGAAACTCATCCGGCCGAAAAATGGATAAATCACACGCAAAATCCCCGTCATCCGACAATCTATATAAATGCTTGACATTCCCACCTCCATGGATGAAATTTACCCCTAAAATATATTCAATCTTTAGCAGCAAGGAGGTGCAACGATGAAAGCATTGGTTGTCTATTCGAGTCAGTCCGGTAACACGAAAAAGCTGGCGGAGGCCGTTTACGAGGTCCTCCCGGAAGAGAAAGAGATTCACCCCGTCGACGAGGCACCCGATCCCAGTGGCTACGACTGGGTCGCCGTGGGATTCTGGTTCAAATCGGGGAATCCAGACCCCAAGTCCTCGGAATACCTGAAAAAAATCAAGGGGACGAAGCTCTTCCTCTTCGCCACGCACGGGGCGGCCGCCGACTCAGACCACGCCCGGAAGGGAATGGAAACGGCGAAGGCCCTCGCGGAAGGGGCCGAGATCGTAGGGACCTTCAACTGTCAGGGAGCTGTCAACCCGGGGCTCCTGGAAAAGGTCAAGGCCCGCCCCAATCCCCCGGAGTGGATCGGGGACGCGGACAGCGCCGTTGGCCACCCGGATGAAAACGACATCAACGCCTTGAAAGAGAAGGTAAAAGAGGTCCTTTCAGCCTAACCAAGTGTTGCCAAGAAAGGGAGCTTATGAAAGCAAACGTCCAGGCAGAGAAAAAGGGGTATCGCAAGGTCTTCCACAAAACGGAGCTCGATTACACCCTTCCTCTCCTCTCTATCTCGGAAGTCAGCAGGAAGCGGATCTTTAACCGCCTCTCCCTGCTTTACGGGGAAGAAGAGGCCGGAGAGATCATGTCGGAGCTGGAGAGAATCCTGAAGGTTTACTACGCCTTCAAACCACCGGAGATGATCGAGAATGAAAAGGTGTTCAACCCGGGGGAACGCTTTACCGAAAAGGATATCATTCTCATCACCTATGGGGATCTTCTCAGAGGAAGGGAACGCTCACCCCTCGCCACGCTGGCGAAATTCTGCGACACGTATCTGGGGGGTGCCATCAACACCCTCCATATTCTTCCCTTTTTCCCATACTCCTCGGATCGGGGATTCGCGGTTATCGACTTCGAGACCGTGGATCCCCACCTGGGGAACTGGCAGGACATCGAAGAGTTGGGAAAGCGGTACCAGCTCATGTTCGACGGGGTCATCAACCACGTCTCCTCCAAGAGCCGTTGGTTCCAGGAATTCCTGAACGGGAACCCCGACTACAAGGATTTCTTCATCTCCTTCAAATCCCCGGACGAATTGACTCCGGAACAGCGGAAGATGATCTTCAGGCCTCGCACCAATGACATCTTGACGGAATATACGGGAATCGACGGCCCTGTCTACGTCTGGACAACCTTTTCTCCCGACCAGATCGATCTAAACTACAAAAACCCCAGGGTTCTGCTCAGGGTTATCAAGATCCTCCTCCTGTATGTCCAGCGAGGAGCCAATATCATCCGTTTGGACGCCGTTACCTATCTCTGGAGGGAACCCGGGACCCGATGCATCCACCTGCGGCAGACCCATGAAATCGTCAAGCTCTTCCGGGACGTCCTCGATATCGTGGCCCCCTACGTGGCCCTGATTACCGAGACCAACGTTCCACACGAGGAGAATATCTCCTATTTCGGGAACGGTTCCGACGAGGCCCAGATGGTCTATAACTTTGCCCTTCCTCCCCTCGTCCTTTACACCTTCTACAAAGAGGACGCGACGGTGCTTAACGAGTGGGCAAAGACCCTGGAGCCGCCTTCAAGGTCCACCACTTTTTTCAACTTCCTCGATTCCCACGATGGAATCGGCCTCATGGCCGTGAAAAACATCCTCCCCGAAGACGAAATCGATCTGATCGTCGAAATCGCCACGGAAAGAGGGGGTCTCGTCTCCTACAAAACGAGTGAGGACGGAGACGAAGAGCCCTACGAAATCAACATCACCTGGTTCAGCGCCCTCAACCAGGTGGAAGGCGACGAAGACCCCGTCCTCCAGGTCAAACGGTTCGTGGCTTCCCGCCTGATCGCGCTGGTCCTCAAAGGGGTCCCGGGCATCTACCTCCACAGCCTCATCGGGACTCAAAACGATATCCTCGCGGTGCGGGCCACCCGGTCGAACCGGGAGATCAACCGAACCGTGCTTGATCACGAGGCCATCGAATCCGCCATGAAGGACCCCTCTTCCAGAATCTCCCTCATCAACAGGGAACTGGGACGATTCATCTCTCTTCGATCGAATCAGCGCGCCTTCCATCCCAACGGGGCACAGCGCATTTTAAGCCTTTCGCCGGAGGTCTTCTCCGTCCTTCGAACATCGCCGGAAAGGGACCGACATCTTCTCAGCCTCATCAACATCACGGCGCATCCGGTCCACTTGAACGTCCCCCTCTCCGAGATTCAGATCGGCGCCACGCGATGGTATGACACCGTGAGAGGCAGGGAACTGGAGACACGGCGGGATGTCCTTTCCCTCGATATCCCTCCCTATGAAGCCTTCTGGCTTGTCCCCTCAGATGAAATTTAGGCAGACAGGCCGCAACGATCCGTCTCCCCGGCCGGGAAAATAAGATAG
>CAZKUZ010000045.1:0-2221 GCA_964556045.1 uncultured Thermodesulfobacteriota bacterium
CACCGGCGAGATCACGGTGCAAAAATACTACGCCCTCATGGATGCCGGCACCCCCATCAACCCGGAACTCGCCCAGGGGCAGATCTATGGTGCGGTCGTCAAGTCGATCGGTCACACCCTCTACGAAGACGTGGTTTACGATAGGGAGGGGCATCCCCTGAACACGGACCTGCGTTCCTATGGTCCCCCCATCATCCGGGACATCCCGGACGACTTCAGGGCGATCCTCATTGAAACGGACGACCCCTACGGCCCCTACGGTGCCAAGTCGGTCTCGGAGGTCAGCGTCAACGGGGCCGCCCCCGCCATCGCCAGCGCCATCCACGATGCCGTGGGCGTCTGGCTGCGGCGTTGGCCCGTCACGCCCGAATCGGTCTTGAAGGCGCTGGGAAGGATAGATTCGAAGTAGCTTAACGAGGAATCAGCAGGCGGGGGGAGGCCAGACAAACGTGACACTGTCCCTTGCGTCCCGAGGCGGGACGATTTTGGAAAGATGCGCCGGTAAAATTCTGAAAACCCCACCTTACGTAAGGTGATAGAATATTTATATTTATCAATAAATTTATACTGTTATAAGTTAATTTGCCAGGTTACGGAAGGTGGCAAAGTGCCTTTTTTGTGCTTGACAACCTTTTTCAAACTATGTTATGAACAATTTTGTCTTATGAGAACTCGTTGCCAACATATCGGAAATTTCGGGCGGGTATTTCGAAGAGGGAGATGAATCCATGGTGCAGGATATCAAGGAAGGGGAAGAACTTCTAAGGGTAGATAATATCCACATGAGCTTCGGAAAGGTCGCGGCCCTTTCCGGGGTCAGTTTTACGGTCAGAAAAGGCGAGATCCACTCGATCATCGGCCCCAACGGGGCGGGAAAGACCGTCATGATGAACTGCATCAACGGTCTTTATCATCCCCAGCGGGGAAATATTATTTATAAAGGCGAGAACATCAACCGTTTGAAACCCTATCAGCGTGCTCAGATCGGTATTTCAAGGACTTTTCAGAAGATCGAGCTTTTTTCCGGGATGACGGTGCTGGATAACATTCGCCTGGGGCGGCATATCCATATGAAGACGGGTATCATGAGCGGCGCCCTTTACGTTGGAAAGGCCTCGAAAGAAGAGATCGAGAACAGGGCCTTTATCGAGGAGGAGATCATCGACCTCCTCGAGATCGAGCATATCCGGGACAAGATCGTCGGAATGCTCCCGTACGGGTTGCAAAAACGGGTGGAGCTGGGGCGGGCCTTGGCCCTGGATCCCGAGCTGTTGATTCTGGACGAGCCGTTGGCCGGACTGAACCTGGAAGAGGTGGAAGACATGGCCCGGTTCATTCTTGACGTGAACGAAGAGGAACGGTGGAAGGTGACGTGTATCCTCGTGGAGCATGATATGGGCGTGGTGATGGATCTGTCCGATTCCGTCACGGTTCTTAATTTCGGGGAGATGATTGCGGATGGGACACCCGACGAAATCCAATCCAATCCGGAAGTGATCAAGGCCTATCTCGGAGCGGAAGACCTTTACGTTTCAAGGGCATAGCAGGGGGAAAAGGTGGAGATTACCAAAGACCTGACATTACCTAAGCTCTTTTACCAGAAAGCGAAACAGTACGGAGAAAACAAGGTCGCCATGCGTGAAAAGGAGTATGGTATTTGGCGGCCGTTTACCTGGAAGGATTATTTTGACCATGTGAAGCGCCTGACCCTGGGGCTGGTCAAGCTCGGCCTCAAACCGGGGGACAAGGTGGCCATGATCGGGGATAACCGTCCCGAAGGGCTCTGGGCGGAGATGGCGACCCTCTGCGCGGGAGGGATTGCCGTGTGGCTTTTCCAGGAGAGTATGCTGGAAGAGGTTCAGTACATCATCGATCACTCCGACACGCGGTTTTTCGTGGGGGAGGGGCAGGAAGAGGTGGACAAGGCCCTGGCCATCAAGGATCAGTGCCCTAAGCTGGAAAAAATATTCTGGGACGATCCGAAAGGGATGCGTCACTACCACCAGGATTTCCTTATGAGCCTGAAGGATCTGGAAAAGTTGGGGGAGGAGCTGGACAAAGAGCAGCCGGATCTTTTCGAGAAACTGGTCTTTCAGGGAAAGGGCGACGACGTGGCCCTCCTCTTTTATACTTCCGGAACGACTTCCAAGCCGAAAGGGGCGCTTTTGTCCCACTGGAATATGCTGACAATGGGAAAGCATCTCATGGACGTAGATCCCTG
>CAZKUZ010000046.1:0-2587 GCA_964556045.1 uncultured Thermodesulfobacteriota bacterium
TGCCTTCGACGCCCAAATCCACATCCTCTCCGTGTTGAAAAAGCTCGACCCGGTGGGTGAGGTTCCCGTCATTACGCAGATGGGTGAAGGGACCTTTCATAAACTGAGGGAAGAAAATCGGCGCCAAGTCATCGAGAGGCTGGAAAAACGCATCGACTCTTTCAGCCAAAAAGAACTGGACGAAGAACAGGCAAAAAAACTGAAAGAAAGGATCACCATCGAAGTCATGGAGGGAGACCCATCCGTGGAAATCCTGAAAAAAGCGGACGAGACAGATGTGGACTTGGTCGTCATGGGAACCCACAGCAAGGAAATCTTCACCTACACCTTCCTTGGCCGGGTCGCTCAACGGGTCCTGAGAAATATCCGAAAACCTGTCTTGGTAGTTCCTTTGCCCAAGGAAAGAGGTGAGTTGTCTTTTACGGATGATGACATCCTTTCATAGAACTTTAAAAAAAGGGGGGGGGAGATAAATGGGGGAAGTAAGATCCACGTTCACGTGGCGCCGTGTGGTGGTTTTATGGGTATTTCTCCTGATCCTTTTGCCCGGAAGCGGGGTGTGGGCGGAAGAACGATTTGTAGACAATAAAGACGGCACGGTCACGGACACAAAAACGAACCTGATGTGGGCGAAATACGACAACCAAGGGGATATCGCCTGGCGAGACGCGAAAGCCTACTGTGAGCATATCATCCTGAGTAAATACGAAGACTGGCGGATGCCGACCATCGATGAGCTTGCAACTCTGTACGATAAGGCCGCGAAGGGCTACGAAACCGACTGCGGCGACTGGGTGAAGGTCAACCCGGCCATTCGGCTCAGTTGCGGATGGGTCTGGGCCGCCGATAACCGGGCCATTACGGCGCATGTCTTCAACTTTGAGCGGGGATATCGGTACACGGACCTCATGCGGCACAAGAGGAATTTCCGGGCCCTTCCGGTCAGGACGATCAAAAAGTAATCTTATTTCAGGCCTTCACGCGGGAGACCCGAATCAAACGGGCCTCCCCCTCGGCGACAAGATTGCCGTCGCTGTCCTCAATGCGGGAACGACCCTCGATAACCCGTGAGGTGACCCGTTCCAGCCTCCCGAAGACCTCGAGGGGCTGGTTTACCTTCGCCGGTCTCCGGAAGGTGACCGTGAGCTTCGCGGTAACCGCGTCATAGCCCAACTCGTAGGCGAGCTTGGCTACGGCCTCATCCAGCAGGGTCGAAAGAATGCCGCCGTGGACGATTCCATCCCACCCCTGGTAGACCTCAGGCGGGACAAACCGGGTTCGCAATGTCTGATTTTTCTCGTTGATGTCGAACTGGAGACGCAATCCGCCCGGGTTGTCCATACCACAGACGAAGCACTTGTTTTCCGACTTGAGCTTCACTTCGTTCCGAAAAGACGGTCTCCCGCGTCCCCGAGCCCGGGAAGGATATAGGCGTGTTCGTTCAATTCCCTATCCAGGGCCGCCGCGTAGATGGGAACATCCGGATGGGCCTCCAGCATGGCCTTGACACCCTTCGGCGCCGCACCGAGACAGAGGAATTTTATCGATTTCGCCCCGATTTTCTTGAGATAAGAAGTCGCCGCAACGGCGGAGCCGCCGGTCGCGAGCATGGGGTCGACCAGAAAAAAATCCCTGTCTTCCGGGTGCTGGGGGACCTTGAAATAGTATTCGACGGGCTTGAAGGTATCGTGGTCCCGGTAGAGCCCGATGTGGCCGACGCGGGCGGAGGGGATCAGATTGATGATGCCATCCACCATTCCCAGGCCGGCCCTCAGGATGGGAACCACGGTCAATTTCTTGCCCCGGATGACCTTTCCCGTCATCTTCTCCAAAGGGGTTTCTATCTCCTTGTCCTCCAGGGGAAGATCCTTCGTCACCTCATAGGCCATGAGCATGGAAAGCTCTTCAACCAATTCACGGAATTTCTTTTTCGACGTGTTGATATCTCTCAAATAAGTCAATTTATGCTGGATGAGGGCGTGATCAATCAAATGAAAATTTTTGAACTCTTCCATGGTCATCTCCTTTTTGAGGATTCAGGTGTATGGGTTTCATTAAAATCATTTCATAGCACAAAGCCCCGGAAAACGAAAGGAGATTGACAAACCGTTTCTACCCGGGTAGGGTTTTCTACCTGATGAAGCAGTCTCCCAGCCCTCCACTCGAAGACCTCCTGATGACGGCTTACCGCCTTATGCTCGGGCACTTCGGCCCTCGAAACTGGTGGCCCGCCGACACCCCGTTCGAGGTCATGATAGGGGCGGTGCTCACCCAGAACACGGCATGGGGAAATGTGGAAAAGGCCATCGAGAATATCAAATCCGCCGACGCCCTTTTCCTCGAGAAACTTTACGACGTGCCGGATGAAACCCTGGCGGAATGGATCCGTCCCTCCGGGTATTACAACCTCAAAACGAAACGCCTGAAGGCCCTCGTCCGGTTCGTAAAGGATGCCTACGGAGGGGATCTGGACAAGATGGCCACGATCCCCACGAAAGACCTGCGGGAACAGCTCCTGAAGGTTTACGGAATCGGGCCCGAAACCGCGGACAGCATCCTCCTCTACGCCTTGAATAAACCCGTTTTT
>CAZKUZ010000047.1:0-7085 GCA_964556045.1 uncultured Thermodesulfobacteriota bacterium
AAATACCCGACGTAAAGAATATGGTAGAAATAAGAAGTGCCAACTCTTTTTGCGGTAGTTTCATCGCCCCGCCGATGATGAACGGGATGAGAACCGTCGCCCCAAACATGGTCAGGTATTGCTGAAACCCCAATAAAAAGGCCAATGGCCACTTGGGGCGGCTCCCGATTGGGTAGACTATCCACCCTTTTGCTTCTGTCGCGTTCTGCTCGCTCATTCTTTACCCCCTTGTTAAGGTGTGAAAACGTATAAAAACCTCACTTCCTCCCTTTACCCTTCAATGGGCAAACGTCTCTACCACCCCCTTTCTCTCGCTGCCATTTTCTACAGAAAAGCGCTTTTGAATGGTTTTCGCTTGATGTAACGGCCCGATCCCGGTACAGCCAGGAGTCTTCCTTTGTCAACAACCACACGGCCACCCGAGATTACCGTTTCCACAACGCCTTTTCCTTTCAAGCCCTCATAAGGCGTATAGTCCACATTCTGGTGATTCGTCTTGACGGAAATCGTGAATGGTTTCTTGGGATCAAAAATCACGAGATCCGCATCGCTTCCCACCGCCACGGTCCCTTTGTTGGGAAACATACCAAAGAGCTTCGCCGGGGTCGTTGAAACAATATCCACGAAGCGATGGAGGGTGATTCTCTTCTTCAACACCCCTTCCGAGAACATGAGAGAGACACGGTTCTCGATCCCGGGAGCTCCATTGGGGATCTTGGAGAAATCATCCCGTCCCAGCTCCTTCTGTCCCTTGAAATTGAAAGGACAGTGGTCCGTGGAAACCACCTGGAGATCTCCCATCTGCAAGGCTTTCCAAAGAGCGACCTGGTCCTCTTTGGACCTTAAAGGCGGCGACATGACGTACTTCGCGCCATTAAAATCCGGCTCTTCGTAGTTCTTATAACTTAGCAACAGATACTGGGGGCAGGTCTCGGCGTAAGCGGGAAAACCAGCGTCCCGCGCCGCTTTGACCTTTTCCAGAGCCTCCCGACAGGTGAGGTGGACGATGTAAATGGGCGCGCCCGCCATTTGCGCCACGGCAATCCCGCGTCCCGTCGCCTCTCCCTCCGCTTCGGGGGGACGGCTCAGGGCATGATATTTCGGTTCGGTCTTTCCGTTTTTAATCATATCCGACACGAGGATATCAATGATATCGCCATTCTCCGCGTGTATCATCACCAAGGCCCCCGCGGCCTTTGCCTTCTGAAGGATACGGAACAGCGCCCCGTCATCAATCATCAAGGCCCCCTTATAGGCGAGGAAACACTTGAAGCTCGTGATTCCCTCCTTCACCATTTCCGGAATCTCCGCGAGGACGTCGTCGTTGAGATCACAGATGGCAACGTGGAAGCCATAATCGATAACCGCCTTGTCTTTTGCCTTGTTCATCCAGGTATCGAAGGCGTCACGCAATCGTTGTCCCTTCCCCTGAATGGCAAAGTCCACAATAGCCGTGGTTCCACCAAACGCCGCGGCAATGGTTCCCGTCTCAAAGTCGTCACTCGAGGTTTCCCCCATGAACGGCATATCCAGATGGGTATGGATATCAATGGCGCCGGGGAAGACGTATTTCCCCTTCGCGTCGATAACCGCATCCGCCTTGCCGGAAACCTTTTTCGCGATTTCTACGATCTTTCCCTTCTGAATCCCAATCTCACCCTTGAACTCATCCGTTGCCGTGATGACATGGGCATTGGTAATTTTGATATCCATGGCACGCCTCCTTTGATCCAAAAGGTTACAAACCGGCGATGGGCAGACTTTCCTCCGTCCATGCCAATCCCAACTGTTTCAACTTCTCGCGGGTCGGAATACCCTCCTCCGACCATCCTCTCAGCTTGTAATACTCGTCCAACATCTTACCGAGATGGGGCAAGCTGCCCTCGGATTTCCCGCTCGGACGGGCATGGGCCAGCAACCTGGGCGGAAGGGTGTCGTCTTTTCGGCTGATACCGAGCCGGACGTTATACATCCGCTTTAGATTGAACATCCGCTCTCCAAAGGTCATCATGCCCTCAGGGGTCACATCCCACCCCGTGACAGCCTTGACCCAACCCGCAATCTGGGTCGGTCCCACGCTGGCCAAGAACAAGAACTTACACAACCCCATGGGGTTGAAAATGCTCATATAGTTCTGCATGTCATACGCGATTTTGGCTTTCCCGTCGTTCGACAAGACATCCGGAGGCTCGGTATATCCGAGATCCGGAACCTGGATCCCTCGCCCAAGAAAATAAGTCAGCGCCCCCAAATGACACGCCCCGCGGTTCTCCGTGGCGTAATTGGCCGCCATGGATGTAAACGCCCGGGGATCATGGAAAGCAAATTCGAGGCCCTTGGTCTGGATGCTGTATTCAATGGCGTTTTGACCGATTTCGAAAGCGGCTTTACGGGTTCCCTTACCCAGAGTCTGGCCAAACCCTTCCCTCTCCCCGATCTGACGGGTCAAGGTCAGGATGGCCTCAGCGCTTCCCCACGTCACTTCCAGGCCGTCGGTATCTTCCTTCGTGATAATCCCTTTCTCGTAGAGCTCCATGGCGAAAGCCACGGCAGCGCTGGTGGAGATGGTATCTATTCCGTAGCGGTTGCAGAGATCGTTTGCCGCGAAAATCACCTCGACATTGTCATTCAGGCAGTTCGCGCCGAATCCCGCCAAGGTCTCGTATTCCGGAAAATGACCATAGATCCCTGCGTAAGGACCCGAATCCACCCTGATGAGCTTCGAACATCGGATGGGACATCCGTAACAGGTATGATGAGAATCGAGCACGTCGTCCAGCCAGGACTGCGCCGTCGTCTTTTTGGCTCCTTCTTCCCAACTGCCAAGGCGCCAGTTCTTGATAGGAAGGTCCCCCCACGCCTCCACGGCCTGAACGCCGCCAGCTGTCCCAAACTTGGTCATTCCCGCCGCCTTCTCCTTGATAACGGGAATCTCTTCCTTCAACAGGGCCTTGAGGGCGGAGCCGTCATAAACGGGAACCCGTTTCGTGCCACGGACAACAACGGCCTTTAGGTTCTTGGAACCCATAACGGCACCCAGTCCGCCACGTCCCGCGGCGCGTCCCAGTTTGCCGTCAAACATGATTCCCGATATGATGACCTGTTTCTCTCCCGCGGGACCGATGGCGGCCACCTTGGCCCGCGGATCCGTTTCCCCCTTGAGGGCCTCCTCTGTCTCAAAGGTGTCTTTTCCCCAAACCGATGAGGCGTCCCTGATCTCCACTTTGTCATCCGCGATGTAAAGATACACGGGATCCGAAGACCTACCCCGAATGATGATTCCGTCCCACCCGGTGGATTTCATTTCCGCGCCCCAGTATCCTCCCACGTTCGACTCATCCCAGATCCCCGTCAAAGGTGACCTCGAACAAACGGTCGATCTCGAAGCCGAAGGAACCGCCGTTCCCGTCAACAGTCCCGGCATGAAGATCATGGGATTTTCGGGAGACAAAGGATCGCAATCCACAAATTCCCTAAAAAGAATGCTGGCGGCCAATCCACTGCCGCCAGCATACTGTTTCATCTCATCCTCGGTAATCCCACGCTCTCCGATCTTCTTCCGCGTGAGGTCCACCTCCAACATCTTCCCCCAGAAACCATGAGCCATATCGTCCTCCGTCAGCTATGTTGTGTAATTTTCCAAGCCTTTCACGGGAGAAGTTTTGTCATGTCGCCATAGGTCTCCGGCCGCCGATCCCGGAAAAATTGCCACACGTTCCGGACCTCCTTGATCATATCGAAATCCACGTCTCCAACGATGACCTCATCTTTGTCGCGGCTACCCTCAGCGATGATCTGTCCCCTGGGATTGCAAATGTAACTCGTCCCGTAAAATTCCCCAATATCCCACGGCTGCTCGTGACCGATCCGGTTGATGGCCGCGATGAAATAGCCGTTGGCTACGGCATGCGCCGGCTGCTCCAACTTCCAGAGGTACTCGGAAAGCCCGGCCACGGTGGCGGAAGGATTGAACACGATCTCCGCGCCGTTCAGGCCCAGGAGACGGGCCCCTTCGGGAAAATGCCGGTCATAGCAAATATAAACCCCCACGCGCCCGTAGGCCGTCTGAAACGTGGGATAGCCGAGATTCCCCGGTTTGAAATAGAACTTTTCCCAGAACCCCGGATGGGTATGAGGGATATGATTCTTTCGATACATGCCCAGATAGGTTCCGTCCGCGTCGATCACGGCAGCGGTATTATAATAGACCCCCGTCATGGCCTCTTCGTAGATGGGAACAATAATGACCATCTGATATTTCTTAGCCAATTCCATCATCATTTGAACCGTGGGACCATCGGGAATACGTTCCGTGGCTTCGTACCATTTGATTTCCTGTTCCGCCGGAAAATAAGGTCCGTAAAAAATCTCCTGCAGACAGAGCATCTGCACTCCTTTGGACGCCGCCTCTTCAATAAGCTTGAGGTGCTTATCGATCATTGCCTTCTTAATAACGTCAACAGGCTCAGTCCCCGGAACCTCGTTTTTCGCCTGTATCAATCCAACTTTCACAATCCGTGCCATCTTCTACTTCCTCCTTTACCAATTTTTTACGCAAAAATTTCTGGTTCATCATAAACACAGCAGCCATCCCATGTCAAGGGTTACCAAATATCAACACCACTCAAATCAAAGAGAAGAATAAAACAATATTTTGTCAACATATTTCTACAAATCGCGTTTAGATCCCATTCCCTTGACAAAAGAATTTCCGCTTGGTAAAGGGTGAAAATGGAACATTTTCTTCCTTTCTCGATAACGGGAAAGGGATTTGTTTTTTGTGGTAAAAAAAACGGAAGGGAGGACGCAAGCATTGTTACAATCAGCCGAAAGAGCACCATTGTTCACAGATGAAATGGGAGAGGGATTCACCCTCACGCTGGCCACGGAAGAAGCCGCCCGATGCCTGCTTTGTTTCGACGCCCCCTGCAGCCGGGCCTGCCCGGCGGGCACCGATCCCGGGAGCTTTATTCGGAAGCTTCGCTTCCGAAACGTCACGGGAGCCATCCGAACCATCAAGAAAAACAATCCTTTCGGGTGGACCTGCGGAGTTGTCTGTCCTACGGCGCGCCTCTGCGAACTGGCCTGTTCCCGAACGGCCATCGACAGACCCATTCAAATCGGGAAGATCCAGCGTTTCCTCGTGGAACACGGCTGGACGATGGGATTCTCCCCCATCAAAAAGGGAGAGATCAATAAGGACAAAGTCGCCGTGATCGGCAGCGGCCCAGCGGGTCTCACCTGCGCGCGGGAGCTGGCCTTGAACGGTTATGACGTCACCGTCTTCGAAAAGAAGGAAAAGGCGGGCGGAAACCTCCGCTATGGAATCCCCTCTTTCCGCCTCGCAGAAGAAGGTCTCCAGAGAGAGATCGATGAAATTGTTTCCCTCGGCGTCACCATCAAAACGGAAAGCCCCATCGAGGGAAAGGACGGGCTCTCCCAACTCAAAGAAGAAGGATTCAAGGCCGTTTTCCTCTCTCCAGGCCTTTGGTCCCCCATCAGGCTTGGGATTGAGGGCAGTGACCTAAACGGGATCCTGAGCGCCACGGACTTTCTTGGGGCCATGCGAACCTCCAAGGTCACCGAAATGGAAAATCTCGTCCGCGACAAGGTAGTCGCCGTCATCGGCGGGGGCTCCGTCGCCATGGATGCCGCCATGGGGGCCAAAAAACTCGGTGCCAAGGATGTTTACGTGCTCTACCGCAGATCTTACACGGAAATGCCCGCCGAGGAAAAAGAAAAGATCCAGGCCTTGAACGAGGGAATTCACTTCTTCATCTTAACCCAGCCAGTAAAATACGCCGGCAACGGTTCCCTTGAATCCATCACCTGTCGGCGGACACGCCTCGGAGATCCCGACGACACCGGGAGACGCCGACCTCAGGAGATCGAAGGCTCCGAATTCGAAATGCCCTTCGACGTGGCCATCGAGGCCCTGGCAACCGAACCGGAAGCGGGCCTCCGAGAACTCGCAGACCTGTCCTGGGATGACAAAACAATCACCGTCTCCGACGCGAACCTTCAAACCTCTCTGCCCTGGATTTACGCGGGCGGCGACATCGTCCGGGGACCCGCCCTGGTAGTGGAAGCCGTGGCGGACGGGAAAAGAGCCGCGGAGGCCATCGCGCAACATTTAGAAGGGAAGGGGGAATAATCCAATGAAAGATTTAAGCATCGATTTCTGTGGCGTAAAGTTCATGAACCCTTTCATGCTCTCGTCATCCCCGGTGTCGAACTGCGCGGAAATGATCGCCCGCGCCTTCGATGCGGGATGGGGAGGCGTCGCCTACAAGACTTTGGCCACCCAGATGACGAAGATCATCCATCCGTCCCCCCGGTTGAACAAATACAACAACCAGGCCTGCCGGATGGTCGGCCTTCAGAATGTGGAACAAATTTCAGACCGCCCATTGGAGCACAACCTGAAAGACATCAAGTGGCTGAAGAAACACTACCCCAAACACATCGTCGTGGCCAGCATCATGGGGTTCTCCAACAAAGAATGGGAGATCCTCGCCAAGGCCTCCGAGGACGCCGGCGCGGACATGCTGGAATTGAATTTTTCCTGCCCTCACATGGCCATCGAGGGGTCCGGTTCTAAGGTAGGCCAGGCCTTTGACCTGGTGGAGCTTTTCACGGAGACGGTGAAAAAGGCGGTCAGTATTCCCGTCATGGCCAAGATGACCCCGAACATCACCGACATGAACGAGCCGGCCATGTATGCGAAGAACGGCGGCGCGGACGCCATTTCCGCCATCAACACGGTCTCGGCCATCACGGAGATCGGGCTGGACGACCTGGTTCCCAAACCCAACGTTTTCGGAAAGGGAGCCGCCAGCGGCTACTCCGGTCCCTGCGTCAAACCTATCGCGCTGAGGTTCATGGCCAACATGGCCCAGAATCCCGAATTAGGGCTTCCCATCTCCGGTATCGGCGGGATCGAGACCTGGATCGATGTCCTGGAATTCCTCCTCCTCGGTGCCTCGACCATCCAGGTCACCACGGGGATCATCCACTACGGTTACCGGATCGTGGAAGACATGATGGAAGGACTCTCCGACTACATGGAGGACAAGGGATTCAAC
>CAZKUZ010000048.1:0-3409 GCA_964556045.1 uncultured Thermodesulfobacteriota bacterium
TCTGAAACCTTTCATGCCCGTTACAGTGCCGTGAAACGGGCCTATGCCTATCTCATTCGTCACGGCGTTGACCCGTCTCCCTTCTTCAGGAATGCCGCCCACCAGGTTTCTCGCCCCCTGGACCTGGAGCGTATGAACCAGGCAGCCACCGCCCTTGTCGGGGAACACGACTTCTCCGCCTTCCGGGCCACGGGGGGAGGACACACCCGTCCCGTTCGACACGTCTTCACGTCCGAGATACTTCCCCTATCAAACCACTTCTCCTGCTACCTCATTATCGCGGACGCATTTCTGAGAAAGATGGTACGCGGCATCGTGGGAACCCTTCTGGAGATCGGCGCGGCGAAATCCGAACCGTCCCTGATGACCCGGCTTCTCACTGAAAGGGATCGGTCCCTGATGGGGACCCTCGCGCCCCCGCAGGGGCTCTACCTCGCCGCCGTCTTCTACCCCGGAGACGGAAACGGAGTCGATTGAAATGGATGACATCGGTTATATGCGCTTAGCCCTGAAGATGGCCCGAAAGGCCCTCCTCTACGGGGAGGTGCCGGTAGGGGCTGTCATCGTTCGCGACGGCAGGCTCATCGCCCAGGCCCATAACCTCACGCGCAATCTCAAAGATCCAACCGCCCACGCCGAAGTCCTGGCCATTCGTCGCGCGGCGGAACGCCTCGGAGACTGGCGCCTGACCGGCTGCACCCTCTACTGCACCGTCGAGCCGTGTAGCATGTGCGCCGGATCGATCGTAATCTCCAGAATCGAACGATTGGTCTACGGATGTCCGGACCCCAAGATGGGGGCGGTGGCCTCACTCTTTACCCTCTGTTCCGATCCCCGCCTGAACCACCAGGTGAGCCTCACGGAGGGGATCCTGGGCAAGGAGTCGGCGGACTTGATGCAGGCCTTTTTCAGAAAACTGAGGAACGTGAAGCCGTAATCTCACAGCGGGATCGGTCCCTCGGTCCTCCGCCTATTGACAACCCATGATTTTTCAGCTATTTTGTCTGCCAACTTGAATAATTAAAGGATTTTATGCTTTTTACCTTAAAGATATCCCCCACAAAAACTTTCGGACTATCACCTCAGAACTTTAGCGGAATGTTGCAAAATGGTTAAACAAGCGAGAGTTATCCCTTTCCGGGGATTGTGTTACAACCCGGACAAGGTCGATTATAAAGATGTCGTCGCGCCGCCCTATGACGTCATTTCGGCCCGTCACGAGCAGGAACTGGTCAAGCGCTCCCCTTACAACATCGTTCGCCTGATTCTAAGTAAGGACGAGGGGGGAGTGGACCGTTATACACGCGCCAAGAATCTGCTGAATGAATGGATAAAAAAGGACGTTCTGACCTTTGACGCTCACTCTTCCATCTATTTCTACCTTCAGGATTACACCCTCGAGGACGGGTCTAAACGGACGAGGAAAGGATTTATCGCGCTCTGCAAGCTGGAAGAGTATTCTTCCGGAAAGATCTCTCCCCACGAGATGACCCACCAGAAACAGATCGACGACAGGCTGAAGCTCCTCCGGGCATGCAAGGCGAACCTCAGCCCCATCCTCGCCCTCTACACGGACCCCAAACTGACTATCAATGAAACATTCCTGGAGAGACACCAGGAGGAACCGCTCCTGGATTTGGTGGACGACGACCAGGTTCGGCACCGTTTCTATCGGGTAACCGATCCCGAGGCCCAGGACCTGGCCATCCGCGTCCTCTCCGAAAAAAAACTCCTCATCGCCGACGGGCATCACCGATACGCCACCGCACTGGCCTACAAAAAGGAGATGGAGGAGAAACACGGCGCCTTCGGAAGGGCCCCGTACAAATACATCATGATGTATTTCACCAACACGGAGGACGAGGGCCTTACGATTCTCCCGTCCCACCGCTTGATCCACGACTTAGAGGGCTTCGAGTTAGAACCCTTCCTCATGCGGGTGCGGGAGAGCTTCGACGTGATGGAATTCTCCTTCTCTTCCGAGGCGGAAGAGGCCGCGGAAAGGAACCGTTTCTTCAACACGCTGAAATCGACGCAGGGGGAACGGATCGCCTTTGGGCTCTATGTCCATAATCGCCGTTGCTTCTGCCTGCTCAGCCTCAAGGAAGAGGCAAAGAAGGACCCGGTCCTCCAAGCCATGCCGCGGTCCATCCGTCGCATGGCCATTCCCATCTTCAACGAGTTGATCCTGAAACGTATTCTGAATCTTGACACGGATCAGAAACGGCAGGCGCATATCAACATCATCAAGAACAATCAAAAGGCCATCGAACTCATTCACACGGGGCGTTTTCAGATGGCGTTTCTCTTCAATCCGAACACGCTGGAAGAGATCCACGCCGTGATTTCCGAGAACCAGGTTATGCCCCAGAAATCGACCTTTTTCTATCCCAAGCTCCTGACGGGCCTTGTCATTTACAAACACAGCATTCCCTAAGCATCTCCATTTCCTCGCGATGCCCCCAGAACCAGGACCCAATGAAACCTTGGACGTCATCGGGAAGGATCAACTCTTCCTCATCCAGTCCAAGGAAGGGTACCGATTCTCTATCGACAGCCTTCTGTTGTGGGGATTTCTAAACCCCTATCCCAAAAGCCGATGGATCGATCTGGGGTCGGGATGCGGCATCCTGGCCATCGCCCTCGCGAAGATCAACGGTGTACGGGAGGTTGTCGGCCTGGAACTTCAGCCAGAACTCGTCGCCATCGCCCAAAGGAACGCCCGCTTGAACCGGGTGGAAGCCCATGTAACCTTCCTCGAGGGAGACATTCGTGACACGGACACGTTAAAATCCCTCGCCCCGGCGGAGGGTGTCTGCGCCAACCCTCCCTACTATCCGGCGCTTTCGGGACGTATCAATCCCGATCGGCAGAAGGCCGTTGCGCGCCACGAAATCAAGGGGGGCATGCTCGATTTCATCAGGGCCGGAAGCCGACTCCTACGACGAGGAGGCGTCTTTGCAACGATCATCCCGGTTCAGCGCCTTCAAGAGGCGCTCCAGATATTGACATCCGCCGCCTTGAATCTATCGCGGATGCGGTTCGTACACTCTTACGAGGGACAGCCCGCCACCCTCGTCCTCTTGGAGACCCTTAAAGACAAAAAGTCCCCCCTTTCCGTGGAACCATCTCTCATTATTTACGCTTCCCCAAAAACGTACACCGGGGAAGTCCAGAACCTCATGGCCTTCAATCCCCTCAAAAGATTTTAAACAATCCAAATTTCCCCTTGAAATATCAATCTGTTCTATCAATTTCAGTATATGGAATTGCGCATTCTACAAGATTTTTTTAAAAAAATGCAACGCAACCCCAATCACATTTGACAAACGGGTTGATTTGCGCTAAAGCGGAATTATCTTAGGGGAGTATGAGGGGGAGTTCACAGGATGAACGGTGACTTCGTCTG
>CAZKUZ010000049.1:0-7415 GCA_964556045.1 uncultured Thermodesulfobacteriota bacterium
GAAATTTCAGAAGCCGCCAGGGACTGGATCGAGGAAAGAGGCCGAGAGATGAAACGAGATATGAAGGGGAGCATCCGGTGGGTTAAACGGGAGGCCTTGCATATCACGCTTCATTTTTTTGGGAAGATCCCGCGCCAGGCAATCGAAAAAGTAGGAGAGATCCTGGAGCCCTTAGCGAGGGAGTTCCCCCCATTTCTGCTGAGGATAAAGGGTATCGGTGCGTTTCCCAATCTTAGACATCCCAGGGTTCTATGGGCAGGGGTGGAGGACATGACAGGAACACGAAAACTCAAAGAATTTCACGAGGTCTTGAGAACGTCCCTGTCCAGGGCGGGATTCGCCGTTGAGAAAAGGCCCTTCACGCCCCATGTCACCATCGGGAGGGTTAAGAAATTCACGAAGTTTTCCGGTAGAAACTTTCACGATCTGCCGGAAAGTCCCCTGTTTAGTGTAGACGACCTGACTTTTTTTCAGAGCGACCTGACTCCGAAAGGTGCCATCTACCAACCCCTTAATCGATTTTCGTTTGGAGGAGAAAGGCATGACCGAACCGACTGAGGTGAAGCAGAAGGCCATCAGCTTGGCCATTTCACAGATCGAGAAACAATTTGGCAAGGGCTCCATCATGCGCCTGGGGGAGGGGGTTTCTCCCCAGGAGATCGCATCCATCTCTACGGGCTCTCTGGGCCTTGACATGGCCCTTGGGATCGGCGGGGTGCCCAGGGGAAGGATCGTGGAGATCTACGGGCCGGAGGCCTCGGGAAAGACGACGCTTGCCTTGCATATCGTGGCGGAGGCCCAGAAGGATGGCGGGGTGGCCGCCTTTGTGGACGCGGAACATGCCCTCGATTTGAACTACGCTCGAAAACTCGGCGTCAACACGGATGAGCTGCTGGTCTCTCAGCCGGATTCGGGAGAGCAGGCCCTGGAGATCACGGAGATTCTCGTGAGAAGCGGGGCCGTGGATATCATTGTGGTCGACTCCGTCGCGGCCCTGGTGCCCAGGGCGGAGCTGGAAGGAGATATGGGAGACGCCCACATGGGGCTTCAGGCACGCCTGATGTCTCAGGCCCTCCGGAAGCTGACGGCCATTACCAGCAAATCGGACACGGTGGTGATTTTCATCAACCAGATTCGCATGAAGATCGGGGTCATGTTCGGAAACCCGGAAACGACCACGGGCGGAAACGCCTTGAAGTTTTATTCCTCCGTTCGGTTGGATATACGGAGTATCGGGAGGATCAAGAAGGCGGACAAGACCTTGGGTAACCGGGTGCGCGTCCGCGTGGTCAAGAATAAACTTGCCCCTCCCTTTCGTGACGCGGAATTTGATATCCTGTACGGCCATGGGATCTCGAAAGAAGGGGAAATCCTCGACTTGGCTGTGGACCGGGATATCGTAGAAAAAAGCGGAACGTGGTTTTCCTACGGGGATGTGCGGCTCGGACAGGGCAGGGATAACGTGAGGGCCTTCCTCGAAGAGAACAGGGAAATCCTGGAAGAGATAAGACAGAAGGTCCTGGAAGCTGAGGGGCTCCTTTCCCAAGGAGGTAAAGATGGAGATTGATGATCTTTTAAGGCTTGCGGTCAAGAAGAACGCCAGTGATGTTCATGTCAAGGTAGGACTCCCCCCCATTTTGCGGATTAACGGACAATTGAAGTCTGTCGGGTCGGTCTCCCCCTTTACCCAGGATGAGATCGACCGTTTTGCGCAGAAACTTATGACCGATGCTCACCGCAAGAGGCTTGCGGAACTCCAGGATGTGGACATGGGGTATGGCGTTCCAGGGCTGGGCAGGTTTCGAATCAATATTTTCCAGCAGCGGGGAACGTTGGGGATTTCCATCCGCTCGATTCCTTTCAAGGTTCAGACCCTTGAAGAGCTGAACCTTCCCTCCGTCCTTGAAAAGATCGCCATGGAAACGCGGGGGCTGATCTTGGTGACGGGAACAACGGGGAGCGGGAAATCCACGACGCTCGCCGCCATGATCGACTTGATCAACTCAAAGAGAAATCTTCATATCATCACCATCGAGGACCCTATCGAGTATCTGCACAGGGACAAGAAGTGCATCATCGACCAACGCGAAATCGGAGTGGACACGGAGTCGTTCGCTACGGCGCTGCGAAGTTCTCTCCGCCAGGATCCGGATGTCATTCTCGTGGGTGAAATGCGGGATTTTGAAACAATCAATATCGCCATGACAGCGGCGGAAACCGGACATTTGGTCCTCTCGACCCTGCATACCGTCGATGCCACGGAAACAGTTATGAGGATCGTGTCGATGTATCCTCCGTACCAGCAGAAGCAGGTTCGCCTCCAGCTGGCTTCCATCCTCAAGGGAGTTATCTCCCAGCGCCTGATTCCCATGGCGGACGGGAAAGGGCGGGTTCCCGCCGTGGAGGTTTTGGTCAACACGGCGCATATCCGGGAGTGTATCATAGACCGTGACCGGGCGAAGGAAATCAAAGAGGCCATCTCAAAAGGATACCATACCTATGGGATGCAGACCTTCGATCAGTCTTTGATGGATCTCCTACAACGAAAGCTGATTACATATGAGACGGCATTGCGAAACAGCTCGAATCCCGACGATTTTGCCCTTCGTGTCAAGGGAATTATGGCGAGCAGCGACACGACGTGGGATGCCTTCGAAGGCAAGGCTTCGGAGGAAGAAAACAGCGAGGAGGATATCAGCATGTTTACACCGACGTGGGAGCGGGGATCTGTATGAAATCGGCTGAGATAAGGAAGGTATTTCTCAAGTTTTTTGAAGACCGGGGGCATCGAATTGTCAAGAGTTCGCCCCTGATTCCCATGGACGATCCCACCCTGTTGTTTACCAACGCGGGGATGGTCCAGTTTAAGTCTGTCTTCACGAAAGAGGAGACACGTCCCTACAAGAGGGCGACGACCTGCCAAAAGTGCATGCGGGCCGGCGGGAAGCATAACGACCTTGATAACGTGGGATATACGGCCAGGCACCACACCTTTTTCGAAATGCTCGGTAACTTCTCTTTTGGGGACTACTTCAAGGAAGGGGCCATCACCATGGCCTGGGAGCTCCTCACGGAGGTCTTCAAGCTCCCGAAGGAGCAGCTCTGGATCACCATTTACCAGGATGATGACGAGGCCTTTGAGATATGGAAGAATAAGATTGGTATCCCCCCGGAACGAATCATCCGCATGGGCGAGAAAGACAACTTCTGGGCCATGGGGGATACGGGGCCCTGCGGTCCTTGCTCGGAGATCCATATTGACCAGGGCCCCGAGGTGGGGTGTAGGCGCTCGGACTGTAAGATAGGGTGTGACTGCGACCGGTTCCTGGAGCTCTGGAACTTGGTGTTCATGCAGTTCAACCGCCAGGCGGATGGGACCATGGTTCCCCTCCCGGATCCGAGCATCGATACCGGTCTGGGACTGGAAAGGATTTCTGCTATCCTGCAAGGTGTCCAGAGCAACTATGACACGGACCTCTTCGTGCCTATTATTGAAAAGGCCGCCGAAATGGCCGGGACCCGATATGGCAGAGAGGAGAAACACGACGTTGCCCTTCGGATCATCGCGGATCACAGCCGGGCCTCCGCGTTCCTGATCGCGGACGGGGTGTTGCCCTCCAACGAAGGGCGTGGATATGTTCTCCGCCGGATAATGCGGCGCGCCATGCGGTTTGGTTACATGCTCGGGTTTCACGATCCCTTCCTCTACAAAATTGCCGACAAGGTCATCGAGATGATGGGGGAGCCTTACCCGGAACTGATTTCGCACCGGGAAACCATCGGGAAGCTCATCTACAGTGAGGAGGACCGTTTTTCCGCGACATTGAACAATGGCATGAAGCTGCTGAACGAGACCTTGGAGGATCTAAAAACCAAGGGACGGACGCAGATCCCCGGCGAGATTATCTTTAGACTCTACGACACCTATGGATTCCCCGTGGACCTGGCGGAGGATATCGCGCGGGAAACCGGGTTGACCCTCGACATGGAGGGATTTCAGGCCCGCATGGAGGAACAGAGGAGGCGGGCGCAGCAGGCCTGGAAGGGATCGGGAGAGCGTGAAATCTCCCCCGTGTACCGGAAGATTAATTCGGAGCTGGGCGGGGTTGGTTTTTTGGGATATGACGTAACCACCGCGACATCCGAGATATACGCCCTCATCAAAGACGGAAAACCGGTTTCTTCGGTTCAGAAAGGCGAGGAAGCCGAGGTCGTGACGAGGGAGACCCCCTTCTACGGGGAGGCCGGTGGGCAGGTTGGAGACCGTGGGGTGATCGAGGGAGACAGTTTCACGGCTGAGGTCGTGGATACCCAGAAGCCGCTTCCGGACTTCATCGTTCACAAGGTTAAGGTGGTGGAAGGGAACCTGACGGTGGGAGAAAAGGTTACCCTTGTGATCGATACGGAACGGCGGGGGGCCATCATGCGCCATCACAGCGCCACCCATCTCCTCCACGCCGCGCTTCGGCAAATCCTGGGCGAGCACGTGCGTCAGGCGGGTTCCTTGGTTACGGAATCGCGTCTCCGCTTCGACTTCACCCATTTCCAGGCCCTACGTCCCACCGAGATTGTTCAGATTGAGCGTCTGGTGAATGAAAAGATTCGGGAGAACCTCCCCCTCACGAAGGAGGAGAAGTCCTTCGATGAGGCGGTGAGTGAGGGCGCCCTGGCCTTTTTCGGGGACAAATATGGAGACGTGGTTCGAGTGGTGAAGGTCCCGGGTTACAGCACGGAACTCTGTGGCGGGACCCATGTGGACCGGACGGGGGATATCGGGGCCTTTTTCGTGGTCAGCGAGGAGAGTGTGGCGGCCGGAGTCCGAAGGATCGAGGCGGTCGCGGGCGAGGCGGCTGTCCGCTATGCCCAGGAGCAGCGGGAATTGCTGGAGGGGGTGGCAAAACAGTTGAAATCACCTCCGCAAGAGGCCAGAAAACGGGTGGAAGCCCTCCAGGAAGAGCTGAAATCCTATGAAAAGAAACTTCGATCCTTTGAATCGAAGATGGCGTCCTCGCGGGTTTCCGATCTGGTGAGCCTTGCCAAAGACGTCGACGGCACGAAACTGATCGCCGCGGATGTTCCCGGTGCCGATCCCAAGCTCTTGAGAACCATGGGGGATGAGATCCGGAATAAAATGGGGAATTGCGTGGTCGTGCTCGGCAGCGAGAATCAGGACAAGGCCCACTTGTTGGTGATGGTTTCGAAAGGGCTCACGGACCGGTATGACGCCAATGCCATCATTAAAAAGTTGGCGCCGTTGATCGATGGTCGCGGGGGCGGCAGAAAAGACATGGCCAGTGCGGGAGGGAAAAAGCCGGACAACCTGAAAAAAGCTATCGCTATGGCGGAATCCGCGCTTACCGGGTGATTGATGAAGCAAAAGATTATTCTGGCCTTTTCGGGCGGAGATGACAGCACCTTTCTTCTGGAGGTCATCTACCGGTACACGAATCGCATCTGTCACGCCGTCTTTTTCCAGACCCCCTTCGTTTCGCCAAAAACCCTTGAAAGGGTTTACAAGTATCTTGAGGAGAAGGGAATCAACTTCACCATTATTCCCATAGATCTCCTCCAAGACCCCTCCATCGTAGTCAACCAGTCAGACCGGTGTTACTATTGTAAAAAGTTTATGTTTGAAGAATTGATGAGCCATTTCAATTTCCCCGGGGAAAATCCGAGGTTCTTCGAAGGGACGAATTTTGAAGAGGCCATGAACGAGCATCGGCCGGGTCTCGCCGCGATCGAGGAGCTGGGGCTGGAAAGCCCCCTGAGGAAGGCGGGCTTGACGAGCGAGGATATCGCGATACTTCGGAAGGAATACTCGATCCCCGGTGGCGTCGATCATATTGGGTGTCTCGCTACGAGGATCCCCTACGATATACCGATTACCATGGAGATCCTGGAAAGGGTGGACAAGGCCGAGGAATTCCTGAGAGAGAGGGATTTCCATAATGTTCGTGTCAGGTATTTCGACGATACGGCGAGGATCGAGGTAGAGAGCAGCGAGCTGGAACGCCTCGGGCGGGAAGAGATTCGGGAACCCTTTCTAAAGCACATGGAAGACCTGGGGTTTTCAAAGATACTCGTCGATCTCAGGGGATACCGTAAAGGCTCCCTGGATCTGGAAAGCACGAAGATCTAAAGATCATCTTTTAACATTTTCCTTGGAACAGGAGTGGACATGGACATCGTTTTTCATCCCATCGGTGTGATTCATACCCCCTATCATGACAAGGCCCCTTATCAGCCGGTGGAGACGGATGAAGGGGACTTTCGGGTGGAGGTGCTGCCGCGATATCAGGAAGGGCTGCAGGATCTGGACACCTTTGAGTATATCTACCTCCTGTATTACATCGACCGGCTGGATCGGGAGGTGGAAATGAAGGTGGAACCCATCTGGGCCGGCGAGATCGAGGTGGGGGTCTTCGCCAGTCGATCGCCGCTGCGGCCCAACCCCATCGGGCTGAGCGTGGTCAAGGTGCTGAAGGTGGAGGAAAACATCATCACAACCACCGGCCTGGACGTCTTCGACGGCACGCCGCTTTTGGACATCAAGCCCTACATCAAGGACCTGGATTCCAAGAAAGATGCCAACTACGGATGGGTGGAGAAGACGGGGGATCTCCGCCATTTGGCCTTGCACATCCTGGGAATTCCCCACGATTATTGAGAGAAACGAAAGGTGATTCGTGCGGAAAGGGGATTTGAAAAGTAGATATCCGGGCGGCGCCCGTCCTTTTGAATCGCTCTATCGGAAGTATGACGCCTGGTACGACGAGGAGCCGGGCAAGTCCCTGTTCGCCATCGAGTCCCGCGCCTTGGAGGAGAGCCTCCTCACGCCTCCCGGGAAGGCCCTGGAGGTCGGGGTAGGCTCCGGACGCTTCGCCGAGGCGCTTTCCATCCGTTTCGGCGTGGATCCCGCCGTCAATCCTCTGCGCCTTGCGCGCCGCCGGGGGGTTTTGGGCATAAGCGGTGACGGAGAACGGCTCCCCTTTCGGGCCGGAACATTCGCCACCTGCCTGTTGGTCGTGACGCTCTGTTTCGTCGAGGACCCCGTGCGTGTTTTGAGAGAGGCCTTCCGGATCCTCCGAAGCGGGGGACAGGTGGTCCTGGGTATGGTCCTGGCGGAATCGCCCTGGGGAAAGGTGTATCGCGCGTTGGGCGCGAACGGGCATCCCTTCTACTCCCTGGCCCGTTTCTACCGCCGTGATGAGATTGAACAGTGGCTGGAAGAAACCGGCTTTTCATCCGTTGAGATCTTCTCCACGCTCTTTCAACCCCATGGAAAATCCGCTTACGATCCGGAACCGCCGCGGCGGGGCTATGATCCGGCGGCCGGTTTCACCGTCTTCCGGGCGCTGAAGCCGGAGACGTGACCTGTTTCTTTCCGTTTTTATTGGAAAAACGGGCGGGGGCCT
>CAZKUZ010000050.1:0-1701 GCA_964556045.1 uncultured Thermodesulfobacteriota bacterium
CAACACGCCGCCAGGCTGGCCACGGCGATGGCCATGGCCTTGCGTTTCCCCACCTTCTCGTAATGGGAAACAGTCCAAGGGGGCGACTTTCGAATCCGGATGCCGCGGACGATCTCGCGGGGGTTCAGGGCGGTCTGTCCAGGTCCCTGGATAAACCGGTGGATGGGAACCGATCGATTCCCGTCGGGACGGGCAAGGAGAATCTCTGCGTCCAGGACGTAAAGGGCCGGGAGGCTGTCGCCGGCCGGAGAGGCGGTGACGATATTGCCGCCCAGCGTGCCCATGTTCCGGATGAGGGGAGACCCCAGAACCCGCAGTCCCTTGCCGAGCACCGGGGCGTGTTTACGAACGAGGGGATGTTTGAGCGCCGCCGTGTGGGTCACCCCCGCCCCGATGACGATGGCCCCCTCCTCTTCCAGAACCTCCCGGAGTTCCGGAACCCGCTCCAGGCAGAGAAGGACGGGAGGCCGTGGCAGACCGTTGCGGAACTTGACCAGCAGATCGGTCCCGCCGGCGTAGATCCGCGCGTCGGGATTTGCTTCCCATACCTGCCAGAGTTCCTCGAGAGAGCGGGGAAGGAAGACGTTCATTGAGCCTTTTCCCCCCCGGAGAGGGTCTCGGCGGCACGCATTACCGCGTCGACGATCTTCTGGTAGCCGGTGCAGCGGCAGATATTCCCGCTTAACGCCTCGCGGACCTCCTCCCGCGTCGGCCGGGGGTTCTCTTTCAGCAGATGTACGGAGGAGAGGACCATTCCCGGCGTGCAGAAGCCGCACTGGACGGCGCCGGCCTCCACGAAGGCCCTCTGGACGGGATGCAGGGCCTCCTTCGAGGGGGAAAGCCCCTCGATCGTGGTGATCTCACGCCCTTCCAACTGGGCCGCCAGCATCAGGCAGGAAAGGCGCGGTTCTCCGTCCACCAGGATCGTGCAGGCGCCGCACTCGCCGGTTCCGCATCCTTCCTTCGTCCCCGTAAGATGGAGATCCTCCCGGAGAAGGTCCACGACGCGGCGGTCGGGGGGGCATTCCCGGCTCATCGGCACGCCGTTCAAGGTAAAGGTGATCTTCATGCCTTGCCTTCCTCCAGCGCCGCCAGGACCCGTTCCGGCGTCAAAGGAAACCGTCTCAGCCGGATCCCGCAGGCATCGGCCAAGGCGTTGGCTACGGCGGGCAGGGGTCCGCTGGTGGGTATCTCCCCGATCCCCTTCATCCCGTAGGGGCCGGTGGGCTCGTTACCCCCCGCGTCGATCACCTCCATGTCAGGGACATCGAGCGCGGTGGGAAGCAGATAGGTGGAAAAGTCCACCGTTTCCATCTCCCCCTCCGTGACCGGGATCTCCTCCATCAGGGCGTAGCCGAGTCCCTGGGCGATTCCCCCTTGCACCTGCTGCTCGAAGAGCTGGCGATTCAGGATGCGGCCGCAATCGTTGACGGCGAGATACCGCAGCACCGTGATGGCCCCCGTGAGAAGATCCACCTCGATCCCGGCGAGATGGACACCGTAGGAGAAGACCACGTGGGGAATGCCGTGCAGCCGCAGGTTGGGATCGAGATTCGCAAGCTGCGGGGATTGGGGGGCCCGGTAGTGGGCCACGACGGTCCGTTCCGCCTCGTCCATGGTGGCGGCGATCTCCGCCAGGGCCATCTCGCGGCCGGTGGGAAGGTGCCGCACCCAACCGGGAACCAGGGCCAGTTCGTCAGA
>CAZKUZ010000051.1:0-4305 GCA_964556045.1 uncultured Thermodesulfobacteriota bacterium
GAACCCGTGTCCTCATAGATCCCCAGCATCATGATGGTCGCCTCATCCGGTGTCAGCGGAATTCCTTTCTCTTTTAAGAGCTCCGTCATCAGCGTCGTGCACGCCCCTGTCTTTGCGATGACGGCGTCCTTACTCTGGATGTCCTTGGGAGACGATGGATGGTGGTCATAGATGATAACCTGGACGTTCGGATTATCAAGGATTTCCTGAAAAATACCGATACGATCCCACTGGCGCGTGTCCACGATGATGAGGCGGGTCACCTTCGACAGGTCGATCTCCGTCGCCGGCGTAATGTCCAGGGCATAGAGGGCGGAGACCACGAAGAAGTCCCGCAGCCCCTTCTCCGGGCTTCCCGGAAAGGCGATCAGGGCCTCGGGATAGAGCTTCTTCGCCGCCAGCATACTGGCGAAGGCGTCGAAATCCGCTCCCACATGAGTCGTGATGACGTCCATGATCACTCCGTCCGTATCGGCCGGGACAACATGAGATGCAGGATCCGCCGCGTCCCTTCCTTGACGTAAAAGCGACGGTTGACGCACACGCCCCCCACCCAGACGATCTCGTCCCCCGTCCCCACGATGGGAACGGCCGGGCGCAAGCGGGCGGGAATCTTCCGGTCGATGAAAAGCTTCTTGACCTTCACCGTGCCGCCGGTCACGATCCGGTCTCCCGGCCGGAAAGAGCGGATCCAGAGGACCGCGCCGATGCCATCGCCGTCCACGTAGGCCTCCCGACGGCCGTCCACGGCCTCCGGAAGGGTCTCCACCTCTTCCACCGTCAGCCGGTTGCCGATCTCCTTCAACTCCGCCGTCCCCGGGATAGGACACGTCACAGGCCTTATCGGTTCGGACACGGGGGTATCCGTCACGAAGAGCCGGTCATACTCCCGGACGAGCCATCGCCCCTTCCCAATGGCGTATCTCCGGCTTCCCGAGGTGCTTTTCGCCAGCTTCAGGATCTCCTCCAACCGATCGAAGCCCAGGGGTTCCTCGATCCATCCCCCCTCAAGGAGATAACGTTCCATGAAGACACGCTGGAGGGCCGCGTGAAGGGACACAAACGGCTTCAGGAGGATCTCTCCCCGCTCGCCGATCAACTCCCCTGCCACCCCGTCACAGGCCGATGAAAGATAATCGTGGATCTCCGAAAAATACCGGGCGTACCGATTCAGGTGCCTGGAAACGGCAGGCTGATATTCCTTCGCGATGCGGGGAATCAAATCATGACGTATACGATTGCGAAGATAGGTCATCTTCAGGTTTGAGCTGTCCTCGACGAAAGGGATCCCCTGTTTCTCCGCATATTCCTGGATCTCTTCACGGGTAAAGGTCAATAGGGGCCGGATCGTCCGTCCGTTCCGCATGGGAATCCCTTTCAAACCCTCGACGGACGTTCCCCGAAGCCACCGCATCATCACGGTCTCCGCCACGTCGTCCGCGTTGTGCCCCAGGGCCAGCCAATCGGCTCCTCTCTTTGCCATGATTTCATCGAAGAAACGATACCGCACCCTCCGCGCCGCCACCTGGACGGAAATCTTATCCCTTTTCGCCGCCGCTTTCACATCGTTCCTTTCCACCTCGATCGGGATACCCCATTTCTCCGCCATTTCCTTCACGAACTGCGCATCCCGCTCCGATTCATCTCCCCTCAATTCGTGGTTCAGGTGTGCCGCCACCAATTCCATTCCAAGCTCCCTCGACAAGTCCCGCAAAAGATGCAGGAGCACCATGGAATCCACGCCCCCGGACACCCCGGCGACCAGCCGCGTACCCGCCGCGGCCCATCCCTTCTCAACCATGATCCGCCAAAACACCAAGCGAATCGATCGTTTCATTCCCCTCCCCTTGCCCGCCAATCATTCCACGAACTTCACCCGTTTTATAACAGAAACCCCTATCCCTGTATAGCGAAAGGCCTTATCAAAGAAGAATATCGAAGCCCGCCCTCAGGAAAGCGGGCCCGTCAATACCTTGATCTGCGCCCGGGTGAATGTAGAGTCAAGACGGTAGGTCATCTCCCTCCCGGGCCATCGGGCGCGCAAACGCTCCCACGCCTGACGCCGATCCCCCATCAGGAGGGGAAGGCTCCGGGGAGCCAGGCGGATCTCCACGGTTTCGTTCTCCGCGGGGGAGCAGGCGGCCATTTCCCGGTCGATCCGCCGGTGGAAACGGTGCGACTGCACGAGGAAACCGAAAGCGGGATGATAGGGCCCCGCCGCCACCGCCTCTTTCAGCCGCCTCGAGGCCGGAAGCCCCATCCGGATGACCTCAATCCCTTTGGGCTCCAAGATCTCGCAGGCAGCGGCACACCACGCGACGGCCTCCTCGAGCGTAAGAGGAGTATAATTTCCCCCTTCGTAGTCCTCATACAACCGGGTTCCCCTCATGACGACGGCGGGATAGAGGCGAACAAACCGGATACCCCAGCGGCTCACCCTCTCAACCCCGCGCAGAAAGCCCTCTTTCATCTCTCCCGGCAGCCCGGGCATCAGCTGCACGCCCACCTCCCAGCCCGCCGAAACAATCCTCGCCGCCGCTCGTTCGCTGTCCGACGCCGCGTGTCCCCTCTCGACGGCCCTCAAAACATTGTCGTCCAACGACTGAACACCGATCTCGACGGTCCGGACGGGGTAGGCCTTAAGAAAGGCGATTTCTTCATCCCCGAGCGCGTCCGGGCGCGTAGAGAAACGGATGGAATGAACCAGCCCGCCGGCGATCTTTTCACCCGCCCAGTCGAGATAGCGCCGCTGCACCTCCCGAGGCAGCCCGGAAAAATTCCCCCCGTAGAAGGCGATCTGCCGGGTGAGGGAGGGATCACCCGCCTTCTTTCCCGAGCGTATGACCTTCTCGAAGAGATTGTCGAGATCCCGGATTCGCGGAAAGGATACGTCTTCATCCGTTACAACGTGCTGATCACAGAACGCGCACCGATGGAGGCATCCAGTATTAGGAAGAAAAACCGGGAAAATCCAGTAGTTAGACATCTATTTTCAAGAATTCCTTAAATTTCTAAGCCGTCTCCTCGAGGCCGCCGAAGGCCTCCATGGCCCGTTTCGCCGCCTCCTGCTCCGAGGCCTTGATCGACCGTCCCCGCCCGACGCCCCGCTTCTCGCCGAGGACCCAGACAGAGCTTTCAAACACCCTCCTGTGCTCGGCGCCCTCCGCACCCTCCAGCCGATACTCCGGCAACACCTTGTAAACCCTCTGGGTATACTCCTGAAGGCGCGTCTTGTAGTCGGTCCCTTTTTCAAGAGAAACCCCTTCCAAAAGCGGAGCAATGAACCGCACCACGATCCGGGAAGCGGCCTCGTACCCCGCCTCCAGGAAAACGGCGCCGACCAGGGCCTCCACCCCGTCCGCGAGGATGGAACGGGGAATCTCCTCCCCCGCCACCCGGGCGCTCTTCCCGATGAGGAGCTTCCTTTCCAGCCCGATCCGTTTCCCCACTTCCGCGAGGGAACGCTCGTTGACCAGCTCCGCCCGCATTTTGGAAAGGTCTCCCTCCTGCCGGTCGGGGAATTTCTCGATCAAAAGCGCCGCCGTGACGAGGTTGACCACGGCATCCCCCAGGAACTCCAGGATCTCGTTGCTCCCCTGGACGCTCTTCGTGGTTTCGTAGCTGAACGAGCTGTGGGTCAGGGCCCGGACGAGAAGGGAGCGGTCCTTGAAGACATAGCCCAGCTCCTCGCAGAGCTCATCCAGTTTCACGGGTTCCGGTCCATTCATGACTTACCCCTCTTCAGACAACGCATCCTTCCGTGAAATCATCATATAGAGGGCGGGAATCAAAATCAACGTGATCCCCGTGGCGAAGAGCACCCCGAATCCCAGGGAGATGGCCATGGGAATCAGGACCCTCGCCTGCACGGAGGTTTCGGTAATCATGGGAAGCAGCCCGCCGAAGGTCGTTACGGAGGTGAGGATCACGGGGCGAAACCGGGACTTGGAGGCCGCCACCACGGCCTCGATCCTGTTTTGCGCCCCCGCGGCCATCCGCTTGTTGATGGCGTCCAGGAGCACGAGCGAGTCGTTGACCAGGACCCCCGCCAGCGCCACGATCCCGAAGAAGCTGACGATACTGAGGTCGAAGCCCAGGATCAGGTGGCCCAGGACGGCCCCGATCATCCCGAAGGGGATGGCCGTCATGATGACGAGCGGCTGGATATAGGAATTGAAGGGAATGGCCAGGAGGACGAAGATGAGAAAGAGGGCCACGATGAAGCCGTACATCATGCTCCGCATGGAGTCTCTACGCTCTTTCTCCTCACCCTCGAGAGAATAGTTCAACCCCGGGTAATCGGCC
>CAZKUZ010000052.1:0-3241 GCA_964556045.1 uncultured Thermodesulfobacteriota bacterium
ACAGGGCCCTGCCTGGAAGAGCTTTTGACGATGGGAGATTCCGACGCGGAAACCTGCGTTACCCGCATCATCGACGCCGCCATGACCGCGCCTTTTCCTGTGATCGCCCTCCACGCGGAGGTGGAAGGGGGGCCCTATACCCAGTTCTTGAGAAAACTCCTAACGGCCATATGGCAGAATCCCTTTGAAATCGTCCCGCTTGGAGAAATGGCGGAAATTCTCCTAAGGGACAAAGACAAGATTCCCATACGCCGGCTTACTCGTGTCGAGCTCTCCGGGCGGGCAGGCTGGGTGTCCAGTTCCGCTCCGTAACCCCCCTCAAACATTAAAAAGAGATCATGTTCGCGTCATCCCGAGATAAGCCAAGCCGTTTAGACTTGGAAGAGATTCCGAGACAGATCCAAGAGAGGTGACAAGCATAAAGAACGAGAAGACGTCAAACATGTCCCAAAGGCGCCCCCTTTCCCTGCTCCATATCGTTATCCTCCTCATCCTCGGAGGAAGCCTCCTGTTTATCAATCTTGGGAACCGCCCTTTAGGAGGCTCCGAAGGCCGGTGGGGAGAAATCGCCAAGGAAATGGTGACAACCGGCGACTGGATCGTCCCGAAGATCAATGCCTTCCCTTACAGGGATAAACCGGTTGGATCGTACTGGCTCATCCTTTTGGCCAGTCTTCCCGGTCATCAGGTGACGGAGTGGACCACCCGTCTCCCTTCCGCCGCCGCCACACTCCTAAGCATCCTCCTTCTCTATCTCATCACCCGGGCCTTTTGGGGGCCAAAAGCCGCTCTTCTCAGCGCCTTGATCTTCATGACGATCTTTCCCCTGCTCCGCTGGGGAAGGACCGCCAACGCGGACACGCTGACCATTGCGGGCACGCTCGCCAGCCTCTTCTTTTTCGTAAAAAACAGGCACCATCCCGAACAGGGAGTCTGGCTCTACCCCTTCTTCATCATCGCTGGTCTTACCAGCCTCATGAAGGGATTACTCGGGTTCGTCCTGCCCTCTCTCGCCGTTTTCCCCTATCTCTTCATAAAGGATCGCCGGATCTTCCTAAAAAAACGATTCATCTTCCATATCTTAGGCAGCGTCGTGACTGGGGTCGCCCTCTTTCTCGTGCCTTTCATTCTCGACTACTGGCTTACCCGTTCCGACATGTCTCTGTACCTCCTGTTTAAGGAAAACATTATCCGCTTCTTCAAACCTTTCGATCACAAAGAGTCCTTCTTTTTCTATTTTTACTACATCTTCATCACGCTTTCTCCATGGACCCTATTCCTTCCCTTCCTGGTCTGGACATTGAAAAAAAACGGGGTCAGAAACGACGAAGGCATCACGTTCTTCTCCCTTTGGTTTGTTGTCATCTTTATCTTTTTCACCCTTTCAGGATCCAAAAGGGGGTACTATATCCTTCCCATCGCCGCTCCTTTCAGCGCTATCCTGGGTTTCACCATCGCCCGGACCCTCTCTTCAAGAAACCAACCGAGAACAGAGGTTCTATTATGGCTTCTTCCCGGATGTGTTTCCCTGGCCTCCGGCATCGCCCTCCTATTTCTCCTTTTTCTACAACCCAAACTCTTTACCGCTTACGCCCCGACGTGGACATTTCCCTATCTGTACCTCCTCTCCATCTGTCTTTTCATTGCGGGGGCAAGCATCATCGCAACCGTAAAGCGAACGTTCACAAGGGCTTTCATCTTCTTTTTCTCCGGTGTCTATCTGCTTCTGGGAACAATCTTCGTCCTCTTATCTCCCGCCAGCGGGAAAAGAAATACCTTTATCTCCTTTTGCAAAAAGGTAAATCACTTAACTAAAAACGGCCGCATCGGCGTCTTCCACTCTGCGGATCAGAGCAATCTCTATTTCTATCTGAATGAATACCCTCCCCTCGCCTGTCTTTACGAACCGCACCTGGCCAGGGAATTCCTCTCCTTCCACCGCAATTCCTACCTCATCGTCAAGGGGAAGGAAGACCTCACCAGGCTGAAGCTCCGTCGTTATAAAATCGTTTTCAAGGAAGAGAAAAAGGATTCCAAGGCGTTTTATCTCATTACCCTTTCCTCCAAGGACGGGAAAGAGAAAACCCCTTAATCCCACCGCCATCCTCCAAGAAACCTCTGAAAAGGAAAACAAATAGGTCAGACTTTTGTTTTAGTTTTAAGATTGTGGTACCCTCGGCCAAAGTTACGGTTCGACAAGGAAGACAAGGCAGATAAATGAGAAAGGGTATCCTCTTCGCCATCGGCGCCTACGTGCTTTGGGGACTGTTTCCTCTCTATTGGAAGCAACTTCAAGCCATCCCGGCAAAAGAGATCGTCGCGCACCGCATCGTCTGGTCTTTCATATTTTTGGGGATCATCATTTCTTCCAAAAGGCGTATCTTGGAGATCCTTAAAACTATCCGGAAACCCCGAATCATCGCCATCTATACCTGTTCCGCCCTTTTGATCTTCGCCAACTGGCTCACCTATATCTGGGCGGTCAATTCAGGATATATCGTCGACGCGAGCCTGGGATACTTCATCAATCCCCTCGTCAGCGTTGTGTTGGGAATCATTTTCTTTAGAGAACGCCTGAGGATCGGGCAATGGATCGCCATCCTCCTCGCGTGCGCGGGGGTAGGTTACCTCACCTTCAAATATGGGGCCCTTCCTTGGATCGGTCTGGTCCTCGCCTTTTCCTTCGGAACCTACGGGCTCATCAAAAAGCTCGCTCCCCTCGAGGCCCTGGAAGGTCAAACCATAGAAATGGCCTTCCTGTCCATCCTCGCACTCCCTTTCTTACTCTACCTCGAGAAACATCACGTAGGTTCGTTCATGCATGCGGGCCTTACTCCCACCATCCTGCTCATACTCGGTGGGGCCGTAACCGCGTTCCCTCTCCTCATGTTCTCCGCCGCCGCCAGGCAGATTCCCCTTTCCATGATCGGCATTCTCCAATACCTCGCCCCAAGTCTTCAGTTTTCCATCGGCGTCTGGGTTTACGGGGAGGGTTTTCCGCCCTATAAGCTGGTAGGGTACTCCCTCATCTGGTCCGCCCTGCTTGTCTATACCGTCGAGGGTCTTCGCCATCAGCAAAAATCCCGAAAGGCAATGGCGTGCCCCGAGATTCCACCCACCTAATCGTCCCCCTGGATAAACCTTTCGCTACCTTTCATTCCCTCGCGGCCCTTCCCAAATCCCTTGACTTTCAGCCCGATATGTGAAAACATTCACCATCGATTGCTTTGAACACCCAGAA
>CAZKUZ010000053.1:0-2351 GCA_964556045.1 uncultured Thermodesulfobacteriota bacterium
GTCTTCTTTCAGCTCAACGGGTATCTCCTGGACACCCTTCATGTCACGCAGCGGCAGGCGGGATTCCTCATCGGGGTCTTCGCCCTGACGGCCCTGATCGTCCGGCCGGTCATCAGCCCGTTTTTCATGCCGGGAAACGCCCGCAAGTGGATCCTCATCGGGACCCTTGGCGTGATTGTTTCCCTTTTCTTCTATCGGATTGGGAAGGGTTTCGGCGGGATGATGGCGATCCGGATCGTCCACGGTTTTTTCTACGTCATCATGGCCACGGCGGTGATGGCCCGGATCGTATCGTGCATCCCGGTCCGGCGCAGCGCCGAGGCCTTCGGGATCATTTCCGTGATCACCCTCCTTCCTTACGCGGTTCTTCCCCCCCTGATCCACCCTCTCGTTAACTATTTCGGTGGATTTATCCGGGTCCTGGACGTAACCGCCCTGTTCATGCTGCCCATCCCCCTTTTGCTGCTCCTCGTCCCGCCCATCCACGCCGAAGATGCCGAGCAGAAGGACAAGCTGACGTTCACGGAGTTGAAAAATAATATCAAGAATAAAAAGGTTCTCCAGATTCTTGTCGTTTCCCTCTTCGTGTTCATCGCCTTTACCCCTGTCTTTTATTTTATCCGAGGCTTCGCGAAGAGTATCGGGATCGTGAACGCGGGATGGTTCTTTACCATCTCGACCCTGCTTGAAGTCTTCGTCCGGCTCGTGGGGGGACGCTACCTGGACCGGGGAGACAAACCCAGAACCCTTTTTATCTCCCTTTTGGTGCTCCTGTTCGGATACCTCCTCCTCGCCCACACCCGTTCCCACCTGCTCTTTTTCATCATCGCAATCCTCTTCGGCCTGGGTTGGGGCGTGGCGCTTCCTCTCCTGAACGGGCTCCTCTTTGACTACTCCGATCCGCGCCTGCGTGCCCTCAACATGAACCTGGGACTGGAGATGTTCCAGGGAGGGTTCTTTCTGGGCCCCCTCCTGGGAGGCCTCCTCCTCGCCTCCTGGAATTACCAAGCCCTCTACTACGCCTGCGGGGGACTGATCCTCATCGCCATCGCCCTCCTCACGCCCCTGTTAACCCATAAAAAAGATCAAACAGGAGTTCCGATATGATTGCCGTCCTCTGGATCATCGGCATCCTCTTCCTCCTTTTTGTCCTCCTGGAAATCGGATGCCGCCTTTTCCACATGCACCGATACGGAGTCCCTTTCCACTCGAAAGTCGTGGGGGAGTATCCCTACAGCCAGTTCGTGGAACGGGTCGATCCTCCCCTCCACTACCGCTTCAAGAAAGGATTTCGTTCTTCCATGGTCACTATCAACCGGTTTCATTGCCGGGGGAAAGAGCCGGCGGCGGACGGGGCCAAGAAACGTATCCTCGTCATCGGGGAATCGATGTATTTCGGTGTGAAGATCCTCAACGAGAAGGACCTCTGGTCCAACCAGTTGGAACGCCTTTTGAAGAGGCACGGGTACACCGATTGGGAGGTCATCAACGCGGGGAGTCCCATGTATAACACGGTTCAGCACAGGGTCCTATGGGAACAGGTGCTTTACCGCATCAGGCCGGATATCCTTCTCCTCAGCCTAGGAGGAAACGATCTCACGCAAGCCTGGATGATGGGAAGTCAATGGACTCCCGGGGCACCCTGGCCCTGGAAGTTCATCATGGCCCTGGAGCGGAAATCTCCCTGGTGGAACAAGATCCTCTCCCATTTCTGTTTCTATTTTCTCCTCCGAAGAAAGATTGTGACGGGGCGGCCGGGATTTGTTCCCCGAGACGAGGTGTTCAAAGAGGAAGAATGCCAGAGAGTGATTTGGGAAAACCTTCGGTCTATTGCCGAGGATGCCAGGAAAAACGGGGCCAAAGTCGGTATCCTCTCGTTCGGGTTGGCTGTCGATCCCGTTCCCCGACCCGAAGATCGGTGCAAATTGGATGTGATCCAGGCTAATTGGGAAGAACATTCGAAGGGAAACATGCGCATCATTTACAGGTTTTTTGAAAAAACGGAAAAGGAATTTTGCCCCAAACATGGTTTTCCGTTCATTGATATACAAGAGGCTTTCCGGCGGAATCCCAAGCGCTTTGAATGTTACTATGATATTGCCCATTGGAACAAACGGGGAATGCGGCTGGTGGCCAAGGCCCTTTTCGAGGAATTGTGCCGCCTTGGATGGCTCGATATGCAAAAAGGCCAACCCAAAGAGGCGATGTCGAATCCTTGAGAGACATTCCATGAAAGACGTAAAATCGATGAAACGGCCCGCCCGAATGGAGCACCTGGAATCTCTCATCGGGTTTGTCGCGGCATGCGCAAGGGAACACGGAGTGCCGCCCAAGATCGTCTCAAAGATAGA
>CAZKUZ010000054.1:0-1718 GCA_964556045.1 uncultured Thermodesulfobacteriota bacterium
CAAATAGAGGTTCCTCATGCCCTTATCCGCCTGGTTCAAGGCATCCCTGTCGATCATGAGGGTTCCCTCCCGTGCCCGCGAAGGATCAGGATGTTCATGTTCGACGAGTATCAAATCTTTGTGGGTGTTTCAAGCGAGGAAAGGCCATTTGATTTCTTCCAGGAATTGTGATACACAAGCGCAAGTAAAGTTTTTGTCCTTTTCGTCTGATTTCTTCTTCGATGCATCTAATCAGTTATGTCAGGCCACGGTAGGGAAAGGCTTTATGAAAAAGGGTTGTGCCACGACCCAAAAAATAACCAAAGGAGAAAGAGTATGGCAAAAGCAAAAATCGGAGACACCGTCAAGGTTCACTACACGGGAAAACTGGAAGACGGGACAGAATTCGACACCTCCAGCGGCCGTGAGCCCCTGGAATTTACCCTTGGGGAACAGCAGGTGATTCAAGGGTTCGAGGACGGTGTTCTCGGCATGGAAGTCAACGAGACAAAGACGGTTACCATTCCGGCGGACCAGGCCTATGGTCCTTATCATGAAGAATTGGCCTTGGATGTCCCGAAGGGACAATTTCCCCCCAATATCCAGCCCGAACTGGGACTGCAGTTGCAGTTGACCCAGCCCAACGGTCAGCCCATCAACGTGACGGTCACCCAGATTACGGAAGAGGTCGTGACCCTCGACGCGAATCATCCCCTGGCGGGGAAGGACTTGACCTTTGATATTCAGCTTGTGGAGATTGCCTGAAAGACAGAATGGCCTTTTAGGGCGGTAATGAGACCCGGGAATCGGCAATGATTTCCCGGGTTTTTCATTTTCTTTCCAGGATTACAATTCGGTTGGTAGGGGCGTAGAGGAGGTGGATCGCTTCGAGCAAGTCGTGGTATTCCTTTGTTCCGGGATGGAGGATTCCCCGCTTGAGATGAATGGTCCGGCGGAACGTGAAACTGTTTTTCTCCGCGTCTATCTTCAGCGACCAATCCATGATCTTTGACGTTCCCGAGGACGCCTTGGGAGCATAGCGGACTTGCGTCCCCGAGGGCAAGGTAACCTGGATTTCGGTCTCATACGTGAACGTTTGACCCAGCATGAAAGGTCCTCGCCTTTTGTCCGATAGGGTTTCGGGGTGAACCGGGAGCTCGGGCTTGGCGAGATGGATATACATAAATCTCCCGCTCTTTGGAAAGAGGGCGGGTATCCTGAATTTCCCCTCGAGAACAACCGGATCCGTTAAGACATCCAAACCTTTCCTGGATATTTCACCGAGGGGCCGGGCCAGGGGATCGATGTCATGGAAGATTTGCATGGCGGCGATGCGCCACTCTTCCTTGGTCTTGTATCGGAGCCAGCTCCGCGTTTCCACGGCCTGTTGTCCCTCTCTCTTTGCCGTGAATTTCCCTTCCAGATCGAATGTGCCTGTTGGCGTGAGGTAGAGGTGGGAAGTGGTTCGGTTGGGATAGTGAACCTTCGAAGGCACAAGGGCTCCTTTCGTCAGGTCCAGGGCCAGCTTTCCCTGCAGGCCGGTGTAGCCCGGGGGGAGGTCCTTGACGTAAAAGGCGTAATCTTTTCCCTCGCATCTTACCATGACATCGTCAAAGAGCGGTGGATAAGGAATCTTCTCTAAGGGCCCGAGGAGGACCATCCCGGTGTTCGCCATGAGGTAAGACGGGGAGAATCCCCTTTTCTTCAAGAGATTGTAGAAGAGGATGGCCAGGTCGATG
>CAZKUZ010000055.1:0-4601 GCA_964556045.1 uncultured Thermodesulfobacteriota bacterium
TGGTTTCCCGCCGGACAGAGATCCATTTGTTTTTTCCCGCTGCTCTACTATAATCCTCGTGATGGAGAGAGCAGACGGCAGGAGGCAGTATCCCGCGGTGCCCCTCGTGGGGGTGGCCGGTGTCGTCGTGCGGGAAGGGAAAGTTTTACTCATCAAGCGGGGAAAGGATCCCGGCAGGGGAGAATGGAACCTCCCCGGGGGGCTCGTGGAGGTGGGGGAAACGCTCCGGGACGCGGTCGCCCGAGAGGTGAGGGAGGAAACGGGCTTGACGGTGGCCGTGGGCGACCTGGTGGCGGTGGGGGATCGGATTATCCGGGATGAAAAGGGGCGGGTGCAATACCACTATGTCCTGTTGGACTACCTTTGTACGGTCGAAGGCGGCGCGTTGCGCTCGGCCTCCGATGCCGAGGAGGCCTGTTGGATGACGCCCCGGGAGCTTGAGGAGGCCGGGTTGCCCGAACCGGTTCGGGAGGTCCTGGAAAAGGCGGAACGAAAGACCCGGGGATTCAGGGGGGCGTGACGCATGAAAACGAAAGACGCAATGACCACGCGGACACGCCGGATTCCCTCTATTCGTAACCCGTTTCATCGAGGAGGGAACCGACGGCCTTTGCCCAGCCTTCGGGTCCCACGCCCTGAATTTTTGTGAGATTGGCCAGGCGGGGGAGAGACACCCAGTGCCCCCCGGGCTTTTGAACCAGGAAGGGGCGATCCACGGCCCGGAACATGGGAAGGTCGTTTTCCGCGTCTCCCAGGCCCGCCGTCAGGAGCCGCCCGGTCTGCTTCCTGTAGAGTTCCGAGAGGATCCGCACGGCCTTTCCCTTGTCGCTGCCGCCCAGGATGTGGAAGAATCGCCCACCGCGGGTCATAGTATGCCCGGCGGCGCGGATCTCCCGTTCCAAGGCGTCGGGATCGCCGGAGACGAGAAGGAAAGGCTCGTCGTATCGGCGTTCCATGGCCAGGTTCGCTTCCGCCTCGTTGAGTCCCGTGAGCTCGCCTACCTCTTTCAGGCTCATCTCCCCCATGCCCTTGACGACGGCACCCGTCTTCATGGCCGCGTCGTGCAGGGCCTCGCGAAGGGGGGAGATGGGAGTCCCGATCGGGATGACCTCGTAGCCTTCCTCCCGCTTCAGGGGGATCCCGGTCCCCGGGAAACGACCGGCGGGAAGGTAGATGGCTCCCCCGTTCTCGCAGATGAATGGATCGGTGTTTCCGAGGGTTTCCCGCAGGGCGATGATCTCCGCCGCCGTCTTGCTCGAGCAGAAAACCACCGGGATCCGGTTTCGGCGGCAGCGTTCAAGCACAGGACGGGCCGGTCCCGGCTCATAGGTCTCCTCCGACAAGAGGGTTCCGTCAAGGTCGGTAAAGATCACGATAGGCGACTTGGTCGGCACGAGAAACGTCCTTTTCGGCTTCAGGCGTTGTCCGCTTCCACCGCCTCCCTCAGCTCGGGAAGGAAGGAGGGGAGGGCGGCATCCACGCGGCTCCAGCTTGGGATGAGGTGGGTATCACCCGGACGCCCTGGAACGTCCTCGCCGGCCTTGATGACGGCTTCTCCAAAGGTTTCCACGTGCCGAAGCTCTTCGTGCCAGTCGTATCCCAACCCGTTAATGAGGGCCTCGTCCTGATATTGACCGGCGGCCCCGTGGGCCTGATGAAGATAGGTTTCCCGCAACGTGTCGAAAAAGGCGGGCGATAAGAGAACGCCCTCACTCGCGACGATGCGATAGAGGGTCCTGGCGATATCCGTCGCCATTTTGAACAGGCCCCTGTCGGGGGAGTCGGACAGTGATTGGTGCTTGTGGTCGTAACGGTCGCAGAGCTCTGACTGGCAGATTCTCTGGGGTGTGCTGTTGCGGTAGATTTCCGCCAGAACCCCGATCTCCAGTCCCCAGTCAGAGGGGATCCGGAGTCCCCATGCCATGTCGTCCGTCAGGCAGAATTCCCCCGCCAGGGGATACCGGAAGGCGTCGAGGTAGGCGAGGACGGAAAGATCGCCTGTCATCTTTCTCAGGGCTCGGAGGAGCGGGGTGACAAAGAGGCGCGTGACCCGGCCGTGCAGGCGGTCCGAGAACCGGGCGTAGTATCCCTTGCAGAATTGATACCCCATGTCCGGGTTCACGACGGGAAAGACGAGGCGATCCAGAAGCTCCCGGTCGTAGGTGACGATGTCGCAGTCGTGGAGGGCGATCACTTCCGTGTTTCCGTCCGCCAGCAGGTATCCCAGCGCCATCCAGACGCTCCGGCCCTTTCCGTCCGGTCCCGCGGAAAGTCCGGCTTCTTCGAGCCGTTGATAGAGCCTCGTCAGGCGGGGGCCGCTGTTCCAGACCAGCACGGTCGGCTGGGGAAGCCGTCCGAAAAAGTCCCGGGCCCGCCGGAATTCGTCTGTGGAGGCCGGTCCCAGCGTGACCACAATTCGGGAGAGATAGGTCACGGATTGCAATGCCTCCAGGATGCGGGGAAGGGCCGCCCCGTCCAACTCGGTGATAAGGGAGGGGAGAATGAGCGCCACGGGGCGCTTATTGGAGAATCTATTGATTTCTTTATCCATTCTTCCAGGATTTGCGGATCCCAATCTATGAAGCGTGGTGATAGGCTCGGATTGGTAGAAGTCACTCATGACGTGCTCCTTTGTTTTGTGTCTCACGTTTATATTCGTTTAAGTATACATAAAACCTGGATTATTCGCAAAAGGAGCGGGGTTGGAAATTAGTGAGTCTGTCTGGAAAGGGGGCAAAGAGATATATTTTTGTAGATGGCAGCAGGCTTGTCGCTTGTAAGCTGCTAAGGTGATTGGTATAGTTTGCCAAATTAAGAGTGCGGGAGGGAATCGGTGAATAAGCTTTTGAGGGCTATCGTATCTGTTATTCCTGTTGTAATCAGTTCCCTGTTAATCAGTGCCCATTTTCTCCGTCACGGGCAGTATCTTTTCATGGGGATTGGATTGGTTCCCCTCGTGGCCCTTCTCATCCGCCATCCCTTTTCCGTAAGGCTCATCCAGGGGATCTTGGTCTTTGCGACCCTCGCGTGGATACGAACCGCCTACCTTCTTGCCGCCGCCAGGGCGGCCATGGGATTGCCTTACACGAGACTCCTTGTAATCCTTTGTGCCGTAGCCGGGTTCACCTTCGCTTCCATTTTCGTCTTCCAGGCGAAAACCCTTCGAGAATTCTATAAATTGTGATACACATCTCTTTCAAGAGATGAGGCACGCAGAAAAAACACCCGGCATTTTTCCCCTTTGTTTGTCCGCTTATCTTTTTCTTACCTTCTTTCTTCCGGGCTCAATCCTGGCAGGGGAGAGGAAAAGGGGCTCTTATCCAATGCACAGAAATATCACGGTAACGGTTTTCTGGATTGGTGAAAAAACCCGTGGTGCTTGTAGCCGAAGCAATAACACCATGAGCGCGTGGGATAAACGGTGGGTAACGCATTACGGGGGAGTTGATACGCCTCATGACCGTTTTGGATATTTCCCCAGCGGCTTTTTCCCGAAGGAGAACCCGTTTTATGCCGCCTTGCCCTACAACGATTTCAGAGGACGGCGGAAGCGCTCGGCCTACAGGACCGTCTATTGGGCGAAGGAGAAGAAGTGGAAACCCTGGGAATCCATGTGCAAAAATCGATGGATCAAGATCATGAAAAACGGAAGAACGGCCTACGCCCAGTGGGAAGACGTGGGACCGTTTCTCAATGATGATGCCGCCTATGTCTTCGGAACGGCCCGTCCCCGGAATCCCCACAATCACCATGCCGGTCTCGATGTGTCTCCCGCCGTGAGAGATTACCTGCACCTCTCGGGCGTTGACACCGTGGACTGGCAGTTCGTGTCAGATGATGAGGTTCCTGAAGGGCCGTGGAAAGTGATTGTTACGACCTCGCAAACATGCTGGAAATAAGGAGTTATGGCACGGGTTCTTCACAGCGATTCTCCGATATTGCGAAAAAGTTATGCCTCGAGAGAAGTGGGAGAACTTGACCCCGTTGTTCCCTCGTGGTAAAAAGCGTGACGTAAACAAGGGCGATTAGCTCAGCGGATAGAGCGTTGGTCTCCGGAACCAAAGGTCCCGGGTTCGATTCCCGGATCGCCCTCCATATTATCAAGTTCTCTTGACATCTATTTCCTTATATTTTATAACATTTTCAAGATATTCAACCCTAAAACCCAGGAATAGGGATGTTTTCTCAATTTCTCTCAAAATCGCTTAAAATAGGGGGTAAATCTGGGAAAATCCCGGGAAGAAATTTCGGTGCAAGTTCGCTTTATTTCTATGTTTGAGAATTTTTCGTTTCCTTCCCCTTCTCCTACCTTTATCCAATTACGCGGAATCTTAAGTTTTTTAACAATCGTGAGGGAGCCCTTTTTTCTTTTTTGGGAAACCGGAAAGGGAGAGGGTTTGTTTTTTTCTTGCCTTTTTTTCAAAAAGTGCTATTCTTATCAATAAGATTGGTAAATTTTGCGATCTGTTCAAAAAAGGGAGGGATAAACCATGCCGAACGTTGCCACCACGCGGCTTTCATCGAGGGGTCAAGTTGTAATCCCCGAAGACATCCGGAAGGCCCTGAACCTTGAAAAGGGGACGCGCTTCATCGTTTTCGGA